>CASFKT010000091.1 GCA_949295195.1 uncultured bacterium
GGGGAGCCCAGGCCAAGGAGGCCAAGGAAAACGGGCGGAGCGGCCCCGCGCCCCGTTGACAGAACGGCCCCGGTCCGGTACAATATGCTCCGCGAAACAAGCGAGGCGGCGGAGGGGAGAAAAGACGGTCCCGCCCCGCCGGAGCGCAAGGCCCAGCTGAAGAGCTGGTATCAAACACTTTGAGGAGAATGTTATGTTTCAAGTGGTAAAAACGGAGGGACGGGCCCGCCGGGGGGTGTTTACCTGCCCCCATGGCACGGTCCAGACCCCCGTCTTTATGAACGTAGGCACCCAGGGGGCCATCAAGGGGGCGGTGTCCGCCCTGGATTTAAAGGAGATCGGCTGCCAGGTGGAGCTGTCCAACACCTACCATCTGCACCTGCGCCCCGGGGACGGGGCGGTCAAAGAGATGGGGGGCCTGCACAAGTTTATGGGCTGGGACGGCCCCATGCTCACTGACAGCGGCGGATTCCAGGTGTTCTCCCTGTCCGGCCTGCGGAAAATCACCGAGGAGGGGGTCACCTTCGCCTCCCACATCGACGGCCGGCGCATCTTCATGGGGCCGGAGGAGTCCATGCGCATCCAGTCCAACCTGGGCAGCGACATCGCCATGGCCTTTGACGAGTGCATTGAGAACCCGGCCCCCCGGGAGTACGTCCAGCAGTCGGTGGAGCGCACCTACCGCTGGCTGGAGCGGTGCGTGGCCGAGCACCAGAGGCTCAACCAGCAGCCCGACTGTGTCAACCCGGGCCAGATGCTCTTCGGCATCAACCAGGGGGGCACCTACCCGGACATCCGGCAGTGGCACATGGACCAGATCGCCCAGCTGCCCTGCGACGGCTTCGCCATCGGCGGACTGGCGGTGGGGGAGTCCACCCAGACCATGTACGACATCATCGACGCGGTGGAGCCCCACATGCCCGGGGACAAGCCCCGGTATCTGATGGGGGTGGGCACCCCCTCCAACATCATCGAGGCGGTGGCCCGAGGGGTGGACTTCTTCGACTGCGTCATGCCCGCCCGGAACGCCCGCCACGGCAAGCTGTACACCTGGCGGGGGACCATCAACATCAAAAACGAGAAGTACAAGCTGGACCCCCTGCCCATCGATCCCCAGTGCCAGTGCCCCGCCTGCCGGTCCTTCTCCCGGGCCTACCTGCGCCACCTGGTGACGGCGGGGGAGATGCTGGCCATGCGCCTGGCGGTGCTGCACAACCTGCACTTCTATAACGAGCTGATGGCCCGCATCCGCAGGGCCCTGGACGAGGGGACCTTTGAGGAGTTCCGGAAAAAATATTCCGGCATACTGGACCGGAAAATCGAGGACAATCAATAAAATTTCCAGAAAGACTTGCCAACGGCCTGGAAAACAGGTATAATTACAAAAGCGCGTTTTTGCGGAATTTTTGACTTCTTGGAGGGACGAACATGGAAGTTTGGATTATGATCATTGCGATGTTCGCATTGATGTATTTCCTGATGATCCGCCCGGAGAACAAGCGGAAGAAAGAGGCCCAGAACATGCGGGACTCTCTGGCCGTGGGGGACGAGATCACCACCATTGGCGGCATCACCGGCACCATCTGCGCGGTGAAGGAGAACACCATCGTCATCGAGAGCGGCGCCGACCGGGTGCGCGTGGAGCTGACCAAGTGGGCGGTCTCCACCAAGAACGCCCAGGGTGCTGAGCCCGCAACCAAATAAAAAGGCGATCCCAATGAAAAGCCGGAACAGAATTTTCTGTTCCGGCTTTTCATTTATTTAAGAATTTAAGAAAATGGATGGCCGCCGCAGGCGGCCATCCATTTTTGTGGTTAGTTCAGGAAGTCCTTCAGCTTTTTGGAACGGGAAGGATGGCGCAGTTTTCTCAGAGCCTTAGCCTCGATCTGGCGGATGCGCTCACGGGTGACGTTGAACTCCTTGCCCACTTCCTCCAGGGTGCGGGTGCGGCCGTCCTCGATGCCGAAGCGCAGCTTGAGCACCTTTTCCTCCCGGGGGGTGAGGGTGGAGAGCACCTCCACCAGCTGCTCCTTGAGCAGGGTGAAGGAGGCGGCCTCGGCGGGCTCGGAGGCATCCTCGTCGGGGATGAAGTCGCCCAGATGGCTGTCCTCCTCCTCGCCGATGGGGGTCTCCAGGGAGACGGGCTCCTGGGCGATTTTCAGAATCTCCCGCACCCGCTCCACGGGCATGGACATCTCCTCGGCGATCTCCTCGGGGGTGGGGTCGTGGCCCAGCTCCTGGAGGAGCTGACGGGAGACCCGGATGACCTTGTTGATGGTCTCCACCATGTGCACCGGGATGCGGATAGTGCGGGCCTGGTCGGCGATGGCCCGGGTGATGGCCTGGCGGATCCACCAGGTGGCGTAGGTGGAGAACTTATAGCCCTTGGTGTAGTCGAACTTCTCCACCGCCTTGATGAGGCCCAGGTTGCCCTCCTGGATCAGATCCAGGAACTGCATGCCCCGGCCCACATACCGCTTGGCGATGGATACCACCAGACGAAGGTTGGCCTCGGCCAGACGCTGCTTGGCCCGCTCGCCCTTTTTGATGGCCTTGTCCAGCTCGGCCTGGACCTCAGCGGGGATCTCCTCGCCGGCGGCCTGGAGCTCAGCGAGCTGCTCCTTGGCGGCATTGCCCGCGTCCATGGCCTGGGCCAGTTCGATCTCCTCGTCGGAGGAGAGCAGGTTCACCTTGCCGATCTCCTTTAAATACATGCGCACCGGGTCGTCGGTGCCGAAGGAGTCCACCATGGAGTTGGGGTCCACGATCTCCTCCTCGCTGATGTCCTCCATGGCCTCCAGGGGAGGGTCCGCGTCGTCGGGCAGGTCGGGGATGTAGTCCTCGCCCACCGTGTCGATGCCCAGGTTCTCCAGGGTGTCATAGATCTTGTCCATCTGGTCGGACTCCAGGTCCATGTCCTCCAGCACGTCCATCAGTTCCGAGGAGGAGAGGCTGCCCTTCTTTTTGCCCCGCTCGATGAGCTCAGCCAGCTTCTCAGAGCCGGGAACGCCCTCCACCACCTTCATGATCTCCGCCTTACCGGCCTCCAGCTTGGCCTGGATGTCCGGACTGGCCTTCTTGGTCTTTTTCTCCAGGATCATGGTCACGCCGTCGCGCTGGGTCATCTGGACGGGGGTCGTGTCTTTCTTTTTGGTACTCATGGTGTCTCCTCCATATATGCTTTCTTCTGAAAATTCTTTTGCTGCGCGGCCAGCAGCAGGTCGTCCCCGCTGACGCCGCTTCGTTTCAGCGCCTCTCCCCGGATGACCGCTATGTAATCCGCCAGGGAGCGGCGGCTGTTGGCCAAGGATTCCGGCTGCCCGGCCACATAGGCCAGGTGGTCCATCTCCTCGCCGGTGAGCTCCCCCGCCAGCAGGGGGAGCTGGGTGGAGAGTCCGTCCCGGGCCCTCCGGAGCAGCAGGGCATAGGCCTTGCCCAGCAGGGGGGAGGAGAAGTCCTCCTCCCGCAGCTGCTCCATGTCTCCCGCCAGAGAGGGGTCCAGCAGCAGCAGCCGGATCACCCCCTCCTCCGCCCGGGCGGAGCGGATGTTCTCATACCGCAGCCCCCGCTGTTTGGGCTGGAGCTGGACGGCGGGGGTCAGGTCCCGGCGCTCCTGCTGCTTCTGCTGCTTGCGCACCCGGCGGGAGAAGGCCTTCTTGACCTCCTGGGCCATCACCTCCGGGGACACCCCCGCCGCCTGGGCGGCGTGTCCTCCGTAGATCTCCCGCTCCACCGGGCTGGACAGGGTGGACAGCAGCTGGGCCGCGTCCTGGAGGAAGGCCACCCGCTGGGCGTCGTCCTCCAGATTGTACTGGGTCTTCAGCTGGTCCAGGCGGTAGTCCACCTGGTTCTCACTCTGGTCCAGCAGCCGGGCAAAGGCGTCCCGGCCGTAGGCCTTGATAAACTCGTCCGGGTCCTTGACCCCAGTGACCCGCAGCACCCGCACCTTCAGCCCCGCCTTCTCCAGCAGGGGGATGGCCCGCTGGGCGGCGGCGATGCCCGCGCCGTCTCCGTCGTAGGAGATGATGGCCTCGGGGAAGTACCGGGAGAGCAGCTGGGCGTGCTCCGCGGTGAGGGAGGTGCCCAGGGAGGCCACCGCGCTGTCAAACCCCGCCTGATGCAGGGAGATGGTGTCCATATACCCCTCGGTGAGGATGACCCGCCCCGCCTTGGACTTTTTGGCGATGTTCAGGGCGAACACGTTGCGGCTCTTGTTGTACACCGGGGTGTCCGGGGAGTTCAGGTACTTGGGGGTGGAGTCGTCCATCACCCGACCGCCGAAGCCGATGACCTCCCCCCGGATGTCGATGATGGGGAACATGACCCGGTTGCGGAACCGGTCGTAGATGCGGCCGTCCTTGTTGTTCACCGCCAGCCCCGCGTCCAGCAGGTCCCGCTTGTCGTACCCCTCCTGGGCCAGCGCCTCGATGAGGGCGTCCCACCGGTTGGGGGCGAACCCCAGGCCGAAACGGGTGAGGGTCCGCTGGGACAGCCCCCGTTTTCGCAGGTACTCCAGCCCCTGGGCCCCCTCCGGCTCATAGAGCCACTTGTGGAAGGTGCGGGCGGCCTGCTTGTTGATGGCCAATAGCTTCTCCCGGCGGGCTCTGGCCCCGGCGGAGGGGCCGCCGGTGTCGGCGGGCATCTCCAGCCCCGCCCGCTTGGCCAGCACCTCCACCGCGTCCCGGAAGGGAAGGTTCTCCATCTCCATGACGAAGTTGATGGCTCCGCCCCCCTTACCGCAGCCGAAGCACTTGAAAATCTGCTTGTCCGCCGACACGGAGAAGGAGGGGGTCTTTTCGCTGTGAAAGGGGCACAGGCCCCAGTAGTTGCGGCCCTTTTTGGTCAGCCGCACCGATTCCGATACCAGGTCCACAATGTCGGTCCGGGCGATGAGCTCGTCCAAAAAGCGTTCTGGGATGGGCAAAAGACTTCCTCCTTTCCGGTTTATTTTGCAGGGGGGTTCGCCGCCCTGAGGTCTTTGCTTCTCAGGTAGGGCGGGGGCTTGCCCCGCCGCCCTCATTTGGTTTTTCACTTGTAGGGCCCGATGCCCTCATCGGGCCGCTGGCTGGTTTTTGTGCGCGGGGGATTTCGCCGCCTGCGGGCGGCGACCTTCTTTTTCCATGGCGAAAAAGAAGGCAAAACGCCCCCGGGGACGGCTCAGATGAGCGCTGACGCGCTCATATTCGCCTTTCCCCGGACCCCTTTTTACGGGGGACGCACTACTGTTTCATGTTGCTGGATTTCCGGCGCGCAAAATCTGAGTGGCTTTTATCGTTTCATTCCGGGCCACTGGGCCCTGGGTTTGCAAAAATTGCCGCTGCTGCGGTTTATGAACTGCGCCTGGCTTTGCCGAGCCAACGCTTCTGGCCCGTTTCCCACTGTAGGGGCGGCTATCAGCCGCCCGCAAAGCCTTCCCCTTTCTAGGGGGAAGGTGGCTGGCCGTTAGGCCAGACAGATGAGGGTGCCCTCTTAAGATGCGGTACGTTCCCGGCGGGAGCCCCAAGGGGCTCCCCTACGAAAAACTGAAACCGTTCCGGACATGTCGTAGGGGAGGGGCTGAAGGTGAATCGGCCGAAGGCCGAGAGAAGCCACCCTGGGGTGTGCCCCTCCCGCGAGCCGGTCTGGGACCGGCCCCTACTCCTTTTGTAGGGCGCGGCCTCCCGGACGCGCCGCTTTCCCATCTTCAATATGGCGGGCCGGCCAGTGTCCGGCCCCTACGAAAGGACGGGGTGCTTCTGCATACACCGTAGGGGCGGCACACCTGGGCCGCCCGCCCGCAACAGGATTCTATTCCCGTTCCTCTGACCGTCCCACTAGATAGTCGAGAGTGACCTGGTGAAAATTCGCCATTTTTACTAACGTAGAGGCAACAGGTTCTCGTTCTCCGGACTCATAACGACGGTATGAGCGCAAAACGATTCCCATTTTCTCAGCAATGGCTTCTTGTGTCAAATGTTTTTCTTTTCTCAATTTCACCAAATTTTCTGAAAGTGTCAACATTTTTGTGCACAACCTTAAAAATAATGATTGACAGGACCAAATGGGAAACTTATAATAGGATCATCCCAAACGGTCCGAACTGTTAGGAGTGTTACATATGACTGACTTAATGAGTACCCTCTACGACTACGTCCTGACCCAGTCGGAGTCCTACTTGGCGGTCTATCCCGAGTACCGCGATTTCTGCCGCCGGGCGGCGGAGAAGGAGCGGTCCCTGCGGGCAAACTTGTCCCAGGAGGAGGAACAGCTTTTAGAGGACATGCTGGGGGAACTGTGGCTCCGGCATCAGGCGGAGCAGGAGGCCGCATTCCGTGCCGCCCTGACGCTGTGCCGGGAGCTGAACCGTGCCGTCTTGGTGTAAGGCCGCCCGCGTGGGCTTATTGTACGCCAAAATCCCCATATTTTATCCCAAAACTATGTAAAGCTATTTTACCGTCCAGGCCATGGGAATAAACA
>CASFKT010000092.1 GCA_949295195.1 uncultured bacterium
GAGGCCGCCATCCAGTGGAAGGCCCGGTCCTGGCCGGTTTTGAAAAACTGGTCGATGGTGCCGGGCAGCATCCAGGCGAAGGGCAGTCCGTCGGCCATGAGGCCCACCCGCCCCTCCAGCAGGCCCTGGCAGAACCGGTCGGGCCGCTGGGTGTAGGGCATGGTGGGGAAAGGGGTGTTCAGGTGGTCCACCAGATACTCCTCAATGTTCCCGGCCGCCTCCACCCCGTCGATGTCCATGTCGTCCAGCCTCCGGCGCACCCGCTCCACCGTGTCCGGGTCGGCGATGCCGTCCAGATAGAGCACGTCCACCAGGGTCCTGGACCGCCGGCCCACAATGTGTTCCCGGATCTTCAGCTCCGGGGCCTTCAGGTGGCGGCGGACCATGGCGGTGTTGGTGCGGATGGACTCCACGAAGGACTCCCGCACCCCCTTCAGGGCGGGCTCGTTCTCCGGCTCCCCCACCGACCGCTTCTCCTCGGTGACCACCGGCAGGGTGAGGGCGTCACTCCGCCCTGGAAAGAACAGGGCGCAGCTGCCCAGGATCAGGTCGTTCACCACGTCGTCCAGGGCGGTGCGCCGGTTGGCCGCCAGGTTGTAGAGGGCCCCGTACTGGAGGCGGGCGAACAGCTCCTCCTCCGGGACCTGGCTCAGGGCCGGGTCCTGGGCCAGGGGCCGGAGCACATAGTCGCTGAGCCGCTCGTTCCGGGTCATGCCCAGGAGGTAGCACACCGTCACCGTCCGCTTCCGGTCCCCGTGGAGGTACACCGTCCGCTCCATATAGTCCACACAGCCCTCAAACACCTTTTTCAGGTTTTCCCGGGAAAGGGGCTCCGGGAACCGGGGCTCCTTTCGGGGGTGGGGGGCGGAGTTTGTCCGCTCCGGCTCAAACAGGCCCATGGCGCTCCCTCCTCTCACTGGGATAGTATGGGAAAAACCGGCCCGGCCTATTCTCCCCCCGGCCGGCTTTCTCCGGCGGGGGGGTGCGCCGTCCCCCCTTTTCTGGAAGCTGCGCCCCTCTTTTTTCCCCCGAATCCGGTCGTTTTGTGGAAGGTTCCTCCAAAAACATGTACAAATTGGCAGGAGTTTTTTCCGGAGGGAAAACAAGAATCGTCATTTTGACGCTTCCCCTCTGGCTAATTCCTGGTACAATATAGGAGTACCAATGAATCTGACGGCCCCGGCTGTCTAAGGAAAGGAACGTGTGTATCATGGCGTTGCGCAAGAAGGCTGCAGCCACCGCGGCTCCGGCCGTGGAGAAGCCGGCGGTTTCCGCCGCTCAGGAGGCGGAGAAGCCCGCCGCCAAGACCCGCAAGGCTCCCGCGAAGCGGACCCCCGCGGCCAAGAAAACCGCGGCTCCCCAGGTATCCCTGACCCTGCAGTACATGGGCAAGGAGCTCTCCCAGGAGGACATGGTGGCCGCTGTCAAGGCCCAGTGGACCGGCGAGGAGATCAAGACTCTGGCCCTGTATGTAAAGCCCGAGGACCAGGCCGTTTACTATGTGGTCAACGGCGAGGGCAGCGGCAAGGTGGATCTGTAAGCATCCCTCCCCCGCTTCAAACGAAAAACCGGACGCCCCTCGGGGCGTCCGGTTTTTTTCAGCTTGTCAAAAAACCTCTGCTGAGAGGAATCCGCTCACGTTGGGGCGGGGAGCTCGAGGGGGCGATAGCCCGCCTCGAGTGGGATCGAATGCTCTGAATGCCTTGCACAGCAAGGCGTTCAGAGAGCGCAGCGAGAACTTTCCCGCCGCACAGCGGCGGGAAAGTATCGGCATTCCGTCTCCCACGGCCGGAGCCGTCGGGCACGCCTACCAGAACTTTTTCTTTTTGCAGATCCAGAGGCTGAGAATCACGATTCCCACGCTGACGGCGATTGCCGCCGGATAGCCGTACTTCCAGGTGAGCTCGGGCATGCCGGTGAAGTTCATGCCGTACCACCCGGCCAGCAGGGACAGGGGCAGAAAGATGGTGGTGACCACGGTGAGGATCTTCATGGTCCGGTTCTGCCGCAGGTCGATCTCCGCCTGGAACATGGTCTGGACCTGGAGGCAGTACTCCCGCAGCAGCTGGGACTCCTCCCGCAGGCGGATGACCCGCTCCTCATAGAGGCGGAAGAGGCGCTCCTCCTCCGGAGAAAACAGGCCGGCCTCGTTCTCCCGCAGGCGGCCGGCCACGTCGTCCAGCTGGGAGTAGCACCGGAACCAGGCCATGGCCCGCTTCCGCAGCTGGGTCATCGCCGGGCTGAAGCTCTCCAGCTCTCCGCCCAGGACCCGGTCCTCCAGCCCCTCGGCCTGGTCCTCGATCTCCTCCAGCCTCCGCAGGTCCTTGGCGGTAAGCATAGACAGCAGGCCGTAGAAAAACCGCCCCACGCCCCCGCCCACCGGGTAGCGCTCCTTGTCCATCCGCCGGAGATAGGGGAGCAGGAAGTCCCCGTCATCCACCAGCACCGCCCGGTTTCGGGCCAGCAGCCAGCCGAAGGCCAGCCGGCCGCCGCCCCTGTCGGATTTGGGGAACAGAATGGTGCCCGACAGACAGTCCGGGCGTACCTCCGCCTTGCACACCCGGACGTCCCGGGCGGCGGGGGTGTGGCGCAGGGTCTCCTCCAGCCCCGGCAGGGCGGAGAGCTGAGAGAGTTCCTGAGAGGTGAGCAGGACCACCCCCGGCGTCTCCGCCGCCGGGGCGCGCTCCAGCGGGGTCAGGGTTGGGCCGATGGCGTACCAGTGCATGGGGACTCCTCCTTTCCGGCGCAGGCTCCGGACCTGCGCCGCGGCTGGCAGTGTAGGAAGCGGGTCAGACCACCTGGAACAGGAAAAATTTCAGATAGTTGGTCTCCTCCACATTCCACAGAATGGGGTGGTCGGGGGCCTGCTGCCGGGCCTCGATCTGCCGCAGCTGCCGCCCCGCGTCGGCGGCCGCCTGCCGGAGCATCTGGACAAACCGCTCCTCCGTGGCGAAGTGGCTGCAGCTGGCGGTGGCCAGATAGCCGCCCCGGGGGAGGAGCTTCATGGCCCGGTAGTTGATCTCCTTGTACCCGCGCATGGCGTTGTCCGTGGTCTTTCGGGACTTGGTGAAGGCGGGCGGGTCCAGGATGATGAAGTCGTAGTCATGCTTCCCCTCCAGGGTGGGCAGCAGGTCGAACACGTCGGCGCAGAGGAAATCCATCCGGTCCTCCAGGCCGTTGCGCACGGCGTTGGCCCGGGCCAGGTCCACCGCCGCCTGGCTCACGTCCACGGCGGTGACGTGCTCCGCCCCGCCCAGGGCGGCGTTGAGGGCGAAGCTCCCCGTGTGGGTGAAGCAGTCCAGCACCCGCTTCCCCCGGGCCAGCTTGGCCGCCGCCCGGCGGTTGTACTTCTGGTCCAGGAAAAAGCCGGTCTTCTGGCCGTTTTCAAAGTCCACCTCGTATGCTACCCCGTTCTCCCGGATGAGGGTGCGGGTCTGGGCCGGCGGCTCCTCCCCGGGGAGGCGGTACCAGCCCTTCCCCTCCTCCAGCCCCTCCCGCTCCCGCAGGGGGACGTCGTTGCGCTCGTAGATCCCCCGGATCTCCTGGCCGTCGGCGCGGAGCACCTCCGCCAGAGCGGGGAAGATCACATCCTTGCGCAGCTCCATCCCGTAGGACATGGTCTGGGTCACCAGGATGTCGTGGAACCGGTCCACCGTCAGGCCGGGGAGCTGGTCGGCCTCCCCAAAGACCACCCGGCAGCAGTCCAGGTCCTCGGGTCCCATCACCGTCCTGCGGTAGGCCCAGGCGTACTCCAGACGGCGGCGCCAGAAGGCCTCGTCAAAGCGGTCGTTGGCGCTGCGGCTGAGGAGCCGGATGCGGATCTTGCTGTGGAGGCTGAGCAGGCCGGTGCCCAGATAGCTACCCCGGCGGCTGACCACGTCCACCAGGGCGCCGTTCTCCGGCGTTACCTCCGGCTCGCGGATGATCTCCTCCCCGTAGACCCAGGGGTGGCCGGCGGTCAGGCTGCGCTCGGCCTTGGGAGTGACGGCATAGACGGGATAGGGGCGGGGCTGTTTCATAAAAAGCTTCCTCTCTATTTTTGGATGGATTCTATATCCAATATTATAGCACGGCGGGCCGGGACATGCTATAATTTGAATACAGACGGCCGGAGGGAAAATCCGGCCCCGGATTCGTCATTTTGTATAGGAGGCGGCACAGATGGAGATTGAGCGGAAATGGCTGGTTGCGGGCTGGCCGGAGGGGGCCGTCCCCTCCCACACCTACCGCATGGACCAGGGGTACATCGCCCTGTCCCCCACCGTGCGCATCCGCCGGGAGGCGGAGGGATGCGTGGTCCGCCACGTTCTGTGCTTCAAGGGAAAGGCGGACGCCGCCGGCCTGGCCCGGGAGGAGATCGAGACAGAGATCGCCCCGGACCTCTTCGCCCGCCTGGAGGGGCTGATCGGCCTGCCCCTGATCCGGAAGGAGCAGCGGCGCTATCCCCTGGAGGGCGGTCTGGTGATGGAGGTCAACCAGGTGGATCAGGGGGAGCCGGGCTCCTTCTTCTACGCCGAGGTGGAGTTCCCCACCCGGGAGACCGCCCTGGCCTGGGAACCGGGCAAGTGGGCCGGATACCTGTCCCGGGAGGTCACCGGACAGCCGGGGCAGAGCATGGCGGCCTACTGGCTGGCCACCCGGGGACACGCCGGCGGGATCGACGCGCCGGCCGGGCTGGAAAAATAAGGGCTGAAAGTCGATATTCCGGGTGCTAAATGGGTATTTTGCATAAATTTTGTTCAGGTGCTATAAAAAATAGGCGTATTCCATAGATTAAATAGTCGAAATGTGATATAATTCCTAAACTAAGAAAATGGAGGCCAGAGCGGCATGCGGCCGGAGGAACAGCGCCCGGCCAGTTTAGGAGGCGCAGGATGAAGGAATCCTGGTTAGCGCAGAACCCCAATGGGGTAGGAGAGCTGTCGTTCCTGTTTTGCGGAAGGCAGAACTGTGCGCCGGGCGACTCGGTGGGGCCGGCCGTCCGGGAGCACTACCTGCTGCATTTCTGTTTGTCGGGCCGGGGCGTGTACCAGGCCCAGGGACGCAGCTATGCCATCGGCCCCGGGGAGGGCTTTCTCATCTTACCGGATGAGGTGACCTCCTACCGGGCGGACCAGAACGAGCCCTGGACCCACATCTGGGTGGGCTTTCATGGTTCCCGGGCGGGAGAGTATTTACACCAGTGCGGCCTGGGGCGGGACCACCGGGTCTACCGCTGCGCCGCGCCGGACCGGCTGGACCACTGCGTCCGGGAGATGATGCGGTATGAGACCGCCGGCCGGGGCCACGAGCTGATGCTCCAGGGTGAGCTGTACCACTTCCTGGGCTGGATCGCCCGCTCGGCGGAGGAGCCCTCCCACCGTGGGCGGGAGACCGGCAAGGAGTATGTGGAGCTGGCCATGGAGTACATCCGCAACCACTTTCAGGAGGATCTGACGGTGGCCAAGCTGGCCCGCTATGTGGGCCTGAACCGCAGCTATCTCACCACCGTGTTCCAGAGCGTCCTCCAGATGTCCCCCCAGCAGTTTTTGATGCGCTTCCGGATGACCCGGGCGGCCCAGCTGCTGCGGGAAAACAACCTGTCGGTGGGGGAGGTGGCCCGCTCCTGCGGCTATCCCGACCCGCTGACCTTCTCCAAGGCATTCAAGCGGACCCTGGGCGTCACTCCCTCCCGGTACCGGAGGGGGGCCCGGGCGGAGCACATGGCGGCCGAGGCGGAGACAAAGGTCCTCCCCGTCTGAGGAACCACCCGACACATTCCAATCGTAAAATTGTGGAAGCGGCCTGCGTTTCGGCGCAGGCCGCTTTTCTGCCTCCGGCTTCTCCTCCCCACGCAAAAACCGGCCCCGTTCAGGGGGCCGGTCCAGTCTGATGGGGCAAAAAGCCGTGCGAAGCACCGGGAACGGCTCCGCGCCGCCCCAGCGGTCTCTATGTAATGTTTCTTCTCCGCCCTACCGGATCATCCGGCAGGGACTCAGGGCCCGGAACTGCCGGGTCATGGTCAGGCACAGGTCGTTGTAATAGTCCAGATAGGCCTTCTTCTGCTGCCGCTGAACGCGCTGGCGCTCCTGAAGCTGTCTCCAGGCCTCACAGGACTTGTGGCAGCCGGACTGGTAATGGGGGCAGGTGCCCTGACAGGGAAGCATAGAAACACTCCTCTCACAAGATATCGGCTTCCGCCGGGAAAACAACAGGCGCCTTGCAGCCAAACGCGGATCATGCGTTGGGCCGCAAAGCGCCTGAAGTTTTTTCGGCACGGGAGGAGGGGGCGGACAGGTTCCGGCCTGGAACTCCTTGGGGGATGCCCCGGCGTCTCTGCTCTGCCATATCCCTCACATCGGAAGCTGTCTCTATTGTAGCAGAGCCTAGACCGCTTTTCCAGCGGATTTTTGTAAAATTTATTCGAAATTTTTGGCGAAACCGGCAGGTTTTCCCCGCCTGATTTTACTCCGCCTTCTCCGGGCCGGCCGCCTCCCGGCCAGGCCTGTCATAAGAGAAGGTGCGCGCCTCCCGGCCCGAAAACAGCTGGGAGCCGTCCTCCTCCCCTTTCAGGGCCAGCAGCTGGGGCAGCAGGTAGGGGGCAAACACCATCACCCCGCCCCCGGCGGAGCTCATCCGGCCCAGGGGGCGTCCGCTGAGAATGTAGCCCTGGAGGAACGCGGTGAGCCGCTCCCCGGTCACCTCCCGCTGGCCGCAGGAGAGGAAGCACCGGCTGGCCCCGGAGCGGGCCGCCTTGGTCCCGGCGATGATGGCCTCACTCAGAGACCGGCAGCCGGAGACTACCACTTTATTAAAGCCAAAGGCCCGGACGGCCTCATCCAGCACACCGGGGCGGGTGACTACGATCACCCGCAGCCCCAGCATAGCATCCGCCGTCTGGCGGGCAGCCTGAAAGGCGTGGAGATACAGGGGCTTCCCATCCTCCTCCGCCAGCAGCTTCCCGCCGTCCAGCTCCTTGGGCCCCTCCGCCAATAAAATCAAATCGATCATGCTTGTCTTCGCCTCATTTCTGCCGGGGATCGCCCCCGGAGAACCGTTTTTGTCTCGCCGGAGGATTTCCGCCCCGGCGGCGCTTGCCTTTTTATTATACCGCAGATCCCTTCAAAGCGCCATCCGGAATCTCTGCCGATTTTTTGCCGGGAAATTTCTGGGGTTTCTTCTATTTTCCCCGTCTCTTTTCCCCTTTTTCTCCGGCGGTTTACACATTTTCCACACTTTTTTCCACAGCCCTTCCGCCTCCGGCCACCCGGAGGACCGGAATCCGGTCCAGGGCGGCGGTGGAGTCGAACAGCAGCTCCATAAAATACTTGGCGAAGTGGGTCAGGTACCGCTGCCGGTGGCGCAGCAGGGAGAGCCGCTGCACCATGGGTTCCCCCCGGTCCATTAGAGGAAAAATGTTCACCTGCTCCCCCATCTGATCCAGCTGCTCCACCAGGGACAGGTTGGTGCTGAAGCAGGCGGCCGTCCCGGAAGCGCACAGGGGCAGGGTCTGGGCGGTGGAGGGGCCGGTGAAAAATGCCCAGGGCTCTACTCCCACCTGACGAAACTGCTCCCGAATCCGTCCGCCCAGGCGGTTGGTCATCAGAGAGAAGGGCAGACGGGCAAAATCCCGCAGGTCTGCCCCCTGAATGGAGCGCTCCTTGATGCCTTGGATCTCCTCCGGGGTGTAATACTGCCGGAGCAGGACTTCGGGCACGCACAGATAGACCTCCTCCCGGAGGAACTCGTGCTCCACCAGGTCGGCGTTATAGCGGTCGGACAGCACCACCGCAAAGTCCACCTCCCCGTTGGCGATCTTCTTCTCCAGGTTGGCGGACAGCCCCTCCACAAAGCGCACCTCCACCCGGGGGTACCGCCGCTGGAAAGCAGGCAGAATGATTGGGAGGAACTGGCTTCCCCGGGCCATGCTGGCCCCAAAGCGCAGGGTGCCCCGCTCCTGGTGCTCCACGTCGGAGAGGATGTCCTTCAGATTCCGCTCCTCCTTCCCCACCACCTGGGCAAAGGACAGCACGAACTCCCCCGCGCAGGTGAGGGACAGGGAGGGCTTCCGGTAAAACAGCTTAGTGCCGTAATACTGCTCCAGCCGCTGGATATGGTTGCTCAGGGTCTGCTGAGAGATGTACAGCCGCTCCGCGGTCTTGGTCATGTTCAGATCCTTGGACAGCTCCTGAAAGTAGTACAGACTGATCAGATCCATAGGCGCCCTCCTCCACAAAGTTTTTTTGTAGAAAATTGAAAAATTCCCTGTTTGCTTTTCTAACTCGACCATATTACCATGATCCCAACGAAAGCGCAATGCATTTTGTAAACATTGTACAGAAAACGAGGAGGAGTTTTGTATGGCAATTCGAGTACTGCTCCCCCAGCCGATTCTTCCGGCTGGCTATGAGTATCTGCGGGAGCACGGGTATGAAGTGGTGGACGGCCGCGGCTTTACTGAGGACGACATCGTGGCGGACATCGCCGACTGCGACGCCATCATCGTCCGCACCGCCAAGATCACCAAGCGCATCTTTGACGCCGCCCCCAAGCTGAAGATCCTGGCCCGCCACGGCGCCGGCTACGACGGGGTGGATCTGGCCGCCGCCCGGGAGCACGGGGTGCTGGTGTGCACCGCCGGCGGGGCCAACGCCATCTCGGTGGCCGAGCTGACCATTTTCTACATGCTCTACTGCTCCCGGAATTTCAAGAAGGTCCAGAAGCTGTACCTGGAGGACTACCGCCAGGCCAAGATGGGCATTCCCAAGACCGAGCTGGAGGGCAAGACCCTGGGCCTGGTGGGCCTGGGCAACATCGGCAAGCTGGTGGCCAAGAAGGCCGCCCTGGGCTTTGACATGACCGTGCTGGCCTACGACCCCTTCGCCAAGAAGGAGGGCCTGCCCGAATACATCCAGCTCTTGGAGGACCGGGACGAGATCTTCAAGCAGAGCGACTACGTCTCCCTCCACGTCCCCGCCACCCCCGAGACGGTCCACTCCGTCAGCGACCGGGAGTTCGACCTGATGAAGGAGACCGCCTATCTCATCAACGCCGCCCGGGGCTCCATCGTGGACGAGCCCGCCCTGATCCGCGCCCTCCAGGAGGGCAAGATCGCCGGCGCCGGCCTGGACACCCTGGAGAAGGAGCCCATCGACCCCGCCAACCCCCTGGTGGCCATGGACAACGTCCTCACCGCCCCCCACATCGGCGGCGCCACCAAGGAGGCCTCCAGCCGGTCCTCCGTGGCCTGCGCCCAGGCCATCGACGACTACTTCTCCGGCCGCACCCCCAACTTTGTGGTGCCCGAGCTGCGGGATCTGCTCAACAAGTAATTTCCCTCCCCTCTGGGAGAATCTGAATCTGTAGTTTCGCCCCGCCCGCCGGGCGGGCCGCAAGAAAAAAGGAGAGTTTCATTATGAGCGTAGGAAAGAGAATCTATCTGCAGCGTGAAATGCCCGATCCCGAGATCGTGGAGCAGTTCAAATCCATTCCGGCCTCCAACACCGCCGACGTGATGGGCCGCAGCTGTGCCATGAACCCCCGGATCCACCTGGTGAGCAAGCCCAAGGCCCAGATGATGGCCGGCCCCGCCTACACGGTGAAGTGCCGCGCCGGCGACAACCTGACCCTCCACGCCGCCCTGAACTTCTGCCATGAGGGAGACGTGCTGGTGGTGTCCAACGAGGAGGACGACACCCGCGCTCTGATGGGCGAGATCATGATGGCCTATCTGCGCTACACCAAGAAGGTGGCCGGCATCATCCTGGACGGCCCCATCCGCGACATCGACGAGATCGGCAACTGGGACTTCCCCGTGTACTGCACCGGCACCACCCCGGGCGGCCCCTACAAGGAGGGCCCCGGTGAGATCAACGTGCCCATCGCCTGCGGCGGCGTCAGCGTCAAGACGAGGGCAAGCTGGCCGCCGCCAAGGACGGCACCGCCAAGCGCGGCTGGGTGGAGAAGTCCCTGGAGGAGAAGGGCTACGAGATCATCGACGGCGTGTATCACCCCTGATTCCCCGCGCTTTCTTTGTGCTCCACAGCTCCGGCCGCCGCAGGCGGCGGCCGGGGAGCTGAATCAAAATAAGAGAATGAGGAGATGAGATTTATGGGACCTGGTCTGCTGGCATTGATCGTGTTCATTGCCCTGATCATCATCTGGGCCGTGGTGCTGAAGCGCAACATCGTGGAGGCCGCCCTGATCAGCATGATCATCCTGCCCTTCTTCGGCGGGTTGGAAGCGGGCCCCGGGCTGCTGGTAGGCAGTCTGAAGTATGTATTGAATTATGAGGTGCTGTATGCCTCGCTGGCGTTCATCGTCATGTCGTTCCTGCTGCAGCACTCCCATGTGCTGGACGGAATGCTGCACATCTTCACCCGCCTGTTCGGGCGGCTGAAGGGCGGCCCGGCCTATGTAAACACCGGCCTGTCCTCCGTGCTGGGCTGTATGTCCGGCGGCAACACCCCCAACGCCGCCACCTCCGGCGCCTTCACCGCCGAGTGGCTGCTCCGGTCCGGCTGGACCCGGGAGCAGGCGGCTACCCTGATCGCCGCCAACGGCGGCCTGGGCGCCGGCTTCCCGCCCTGCGCCGGCTTGTTCATCGTGCTGGGCTTCCCCACCGTGGCCGGCTTCGTGTCTGAGGGCCAGCTGTACATCGCCCTGTTTGTCACCGGTCTGTACCAGGTGGTGTGGCGCATTGTCTACATCCAGTATATCGTTCACAAAAACCACCTGCAGCCCACCTCCAGCGGCTCCACCGAGACCATCGGTGAGGTCATGCGCAAGTACGGCATCAATCTGACCCTGTTCCTGGGCGCCATCATCCCCGTGGCTCTGACCATGGGCCCCCTGTTCGACGCCCTGGTGGCCCGCTCTGATGCCTGGGAGTCCGCCATGGACAGTGTGAACCTGCTGGTCTGGCTGCCCACCCTGATGATCTGCATCATCCTGATCCTGGACGGCAAGAACATCGTCAAACAGTTCTCCGGCTGGGAGGACTTTGTCAAGAAGTTTATCCCCCACATCGCCAACACCGGCGGCCTGCTGTTTTTCATCTTCGCTGCCAGCAATACCATCACCAAGCTGGGCCTGGGCGACGACGTGGTTGCCGTGCTGGACCAGATGAATCTGTCCCCCATCATTACCCTGATCGTGGTCTATGTCCTGGTGGCCGTGGTGGCCGGTCCCCTGTCCTCCACCGCTACCCTGACCGCAGTAGGCGTGGTCGGCCATGCCGTTCTGGTGGGCGTGGGCTTCGACCCCCTGACCACCGCCGCCGCTCTGCTGATGATCTCCTCCACCGAGGGCGCCTCTCCCCCCGCTTCCGGCGCTCTGTTCGTGGCCTGCGGCCTCACCGAGTGCGACCCGCCCAAGATCTACCTGCCCCTCATCGGCTGGTTTGTGGCCCCCATCGTGGTGATGGGCTGCCTGGTGGCCGTTGGGATTCTGCCGGTACCGTAACAGATAGGAGGCAAACTGTATGCAGAAACTGTTTCACATTTTGATCGGCCTGTGCCTGCTGGTCTATGCCATCGGCTCCCTGGTCTTTGTATTCGGCCAGGCCATCTGCCTGATCGCGGGAATGCCTGAGATGATCACCACCATCGAGACCACCGCGGACGCCTTTGCCTTCCCCGCCATGTCCATCGTAGGCGCTCTGGCCTGGATTTATAGCCTGATCTGGAAGAAGAAGGGCAAGAAGAGCGAGTCCTGATTCCCGTACCCCACACATTTTCCCATATCCAAACGCCCGGGTCCTCCCACCCGGCGTAACAACGGGCGGCGCCGGTTTTCCGGCGCCGCCCGTTGTCAGGCTGTCGGAAAAGTCTTTGGACTTTTCCGACAGCCTGCAAGAATGCCGATACTTTCCCGCCGCTGCGCGGCGAAAAAGTCCTCGCTGCGCTCGCTGAACGCCTTGCCAAGCAAGGCATTCAGAGCATTCGATCCCACTCGAGGCGGGCTGCTGCCCCCTCGAGCTCCCCCGCCCCAACTTGAGCGAATTCATCTCAACAGAGGTTTTTTGAGAAGCGGACGAGGGGCGGCGCCGGAGAACCGGCGCCGCCCTCGTTTTGAAAGGGAATCTCTCTGAAAGGAGCTGTTTTGATGCGCTATGACGCCGAAGCATTGAAGAATTTTTCCATCCAAATCATGTGCCGCTGCGGCCTGTCCCGGGAGGAGAGCGAGATTTTCTCCGACAGCCTCATCCGGGCCGACCTGCGGGGGATCTCCTCCCACGGGCTGACCCGGCTGACCGCCTACGCCAGGCGGGTGGAGCTGGGCCTGGTAGCCGGGCATGTCACCCCGGAGATCACCCGGGACGGGGGCGGCGTGATTGCCGTAGACGGGAAAAACGGCATGGGCGCCTATGTGGGCCGGTGGACCATGGAGGCGTGCGTCCGGCGGGCCCGGGAACAGGGCGGCTGCTTTGCCGCCGTGGCCCACGGCAACCACTTCGGCTACGCCGCCTACTTCACCGAATACGCCGCCCGGCAGGGGATGCTGGGCCTGGCCATCGCCAACGGTCCCCCCGCCATGCCCCCCACCGGCGGGAAAACACCCCTCCTGGGCACCAATCCCCTGGCCGTCAGCCTGCCCACCGGGGACCCGGACCACCCCCTTACCCTGGACATGGCCACCAGCGCCGTGGCCCGGGGCAAGGTGACTCTGGCCAAAAAGAACGGGCAGTCCATCCCCCTGGGCTGGGGTGTGGATTCCCAGGGGAACCCCACCACCGACCCGGAGGCCGTCCTCTCCGGCGGGGCTATGCTGCCCATGGGCGGCCCCAAGGGGTACGCCATCTCCCTCATCATCGACATACTGTGCAGCTGCATCACCGGCTCCGCCAGCGGTCAGACCATGGGCAGCTTCTACGACTTCACCCGCACCCAGAACTCCGGCTACTGCTTCGCCGCCCTGGACCTGAGCCGGGTGGCGGACCCGGAGGCGTGGAGCCAGCGGGTCCAGGTTCTGCTGGACTCCATGCGGGAGTGTCCCCGGCAGCCCGGGGTGGAGGACATCAAGATCCCCGGCCAGCCGGAGCAGGAGAAGCTGGAGCGGGGCCTCCGGGAGGGCGTCTCCCTCTCCCCGGCGGTGGAACAGGAGCTCCAGGCGCTGGCGGATCGCCTCCATGTTCCCCTCCCCGCCCCCCTGGGGGAGTAAGCGCAGCAGATCGGCCGCACCCACAAAATTCTTTTGTGGATTCGGAAAGAAAATGCGGTTGGACTTTTGGAGTCCAGGGGAGTAAGATAAAGCTACCCCACAGAGGACCCCTTCACCGGTCCCGCGGGTGTTGTGATAATTTCTTCCCCATACCTTATTCTCATATGCCTCAAAACGGAGAGACGGCGCGCCGGTTGGCGCGCCGTCTCTCGCACTTTTACAACCGCACCTCCACCGGTCCGGCGATGTCCAGCCGGTCCGGCCGGACGGCGCAGTCCAGGGCCAGCACCTGCACCCCGGCTCCGGCGGCCCGGCGGAGGGCCTCTCCGAACTCCGGATGGGTGCGGTCGTTGGGCTCCATCCACCGCACATCCCCCATCTGGACCACGAAGCACACCGCCGCCTCATAGCCGGCCTCCTTGGCCGCTATCAGCTCCTCCAGGTGCTTCACCCCCCGGAGGGTGGGGGCGTCGGGGAAGCGGACCACCCCGTCCTCCTCCAGGGTGACCCCCTTCACCTCTACAAAGCCCCGGCGGCCCGGGGCCTCCCAGTAGAAGTCAAACCGGGAGGCGCCGTATTTCGTCTCCGGCCGCAGCAGGGTCAGGTCCGGGACAAACCGCCCCGCCCGGGCCCACTCCCCGAACACCTGGTTGGGGGCCTGGGCGTCCATGTTGATGAGGCGCTCCCCCTTCTCCACGGCAATCAGGTCGTATTTGGTCTTTCGGCCGGGGTTGCCGCTCTCCTCCAGATAGACCCGCACCCCGGGGACCAGCAGTTCCCGGCACCGGCCGGTGTTTTTGACATGGCAGGTGACCGTCTCCCCCGCCAGCTCCACCTGGGCCACAAAGCGGTTGGGCCGGGCGCGAAAAACAGCTGGATGAATTTTCTGATACTGCATCTTGTGTTCCTCCGGCCTTTTCTGGTATGATATACAGATAGCGGATTTCTGGTATGATATACAGATAGCGGAGTATGTCCGCTGTTTGAACAGTATACTCCGGGCCCGGCCGGAAGGCAAGCGCTTTCCCCGCCGCCCCATCCCATCTTTTTATATGTAGGAGGCTCTTGTTATGCCCAATCAGAAACCCACCCCCAATCAAAAGCCCATCACCAACCCCGAGCTGGTGGAGGCCCTGAAGGCCCTGCACCAGGAGAACACCCCCCAGAACCAGGGCAAGGTCCTGGGGCTGCCCTGAAGGCCCTGCACCAGGAGAACACCCCCCAGAACCAGGGCAAGGTCCTGGGGCTGGTGGTGGAGCAGGCCGTCTTCCTGTCCCCCGCCGTGGTCACCCCCGCCCCCCAGCAGCCGTCTCAGGCCAACCCCGCTCAGAAGCAGGCCACCATCCAGTTCCAGCTCATCACCACCAAGGACGGCCGTCCCTTCTTCCCCGCCTTCACCGACGTGGATGAGCTGCGGAAGTTCGCCGGCCAGAAGCCGGTGCAGTCGGTGATGCTCCGCTTTGACGACTATGTCTCCCTGATCCAGCGCAACGAGAAGGCCTGCGGCTTTGTGGTCAACCCCCTGGGTCTGAGCCTGACCCTGGACCGGAAGACGGTGGAGAGCCTGGCCGCCAAGAAGAAGGAGGTGGCTCAGCTCCGCCAGCAGCAGCGGCAGCAGCAACAGCAGGCCGCCTACTCCCAGGAGACCATCGAGAAGGATGCCCAGGTGATGGTGGGCGACCCGGACGAGGTCCCCCAGGCCATGCTGGAGGCGGTGTCCCAGATGGCCCAGGGCCGCCAGGACATCCGCAGCCTGTGGCTGCGGCAGATGATCCGCCCCGACGGCACCCCCAGCCTCATCATCGTGGTGGACCACACCGGCACCCAGGCCGAGGTCTTTGAGGCGGTGGCCGAGGCCGCCCGGCCCCACTTCGGCCGGCTCCCCGTGGACATGATCCCCTACGGCACCAGCTTCGCCGAGGCCGCCACCGATGGTGTGGAGCCCTTCTTCCGGCGGGAGGGGTAAATTCGTCTTTTCTGTTTGGAGAATTTCGCCGCTGCGGCGGCGAGCTTCTTTCTGGACGCCCAGAAAGAAGCCAAAGAAGCGCCAAGGGGTGAGCGCAATCGGCAGGTGCGCCTGCGCCGCCCCTGCCTCCATGCCGCTCACCCCCTGGACCCCCATTTTACGAGAGCGCCAATTAGGTGACATTGTCCATCAACGCAAAGGCGCGGGTGGCTCAGCTGACTGGTTTCCGGTCTATTGCCGCTGCCGCTGAGATGCTGGTAACCTTTGGGTGTTTCTTCTATCGGTGGAAAGCGCGCCTTTGGGTGCGGTGGGGCTCAAGCTGTGCGACGGGTGACGGCGGGCGGCTGATAGCCGCCCCTACATCGGAAAACGGCCCCGGACGCTGGTTCGGAAACGGCAGGCGCAGAAGCGGAGCCGCACCAACTCCAATGTTCTTCACACTCAGGCCCCCAGTGGGGCCGGATGGGACCGCACCCAAGCACTCCTGATTTTGCGCGCCGGAAGGGCTATATACCCTTCAAGGGGTAACCCCTGTAAATGGGGTCCGGGGGTAAGCGGTCCTATGGACCTAGGCGGAGCGAAGCGGAGCCGTAGTCCATCGGCCGCGTCCCCGGTGGCGTTTTGCCTACTTTGCCGCCATGGGCAAAGTAGGTCGCCGCCCGCAGGCGGCGAAATCCCCCTGCAAAGCATTAAATCCCTTTCAGCTCCTGAATGGTCTCCTCGATGGTCTTTTTCGGTAAGTAGACCGCCGCCATCTCGGAGAGCTGGGCCAGAGTCAGAGAGTGGGCCGCCTGGACCATGGGGTGCTTCATCCACTTGCCGAACCGGCGCTGAAACACCGCCCGGGCCCGGGGATTTTGCAGCAGCTCCCCCACAGTGATTTGATTTTGCCGTAAATCCATGTGTGTTCACCTCCATCCCCTATTGTATGCGCGGGAGGTGGAATCGGTCCCCGCAGCCCCCAGTGACAAGGAGGATCTTTATGTCAAACAAGCGGCCGCAGCCACGGCGGGATTTTCGGGACTCCGCCTATGCCGCCCTGCATCGGAAGGGCGTGGTCACCACGGTGTACCTGGTGCTCCGGGTGCTGGTCATCCTGACCCTGATATCCCAGTTTCTCCGCGGAAATTTTGAAAACGTGTTCTTCTGCGTGCTGTCCCTGGTGCTCTTTCTCATGCCCACCATTCTGGAGCGGCAGCTCCAGATCGACCTGCCCAACGTGCTGGAGATTGTCATTCTGCTGTTCATCTTCTCCGCCTGGATCTTGGGGGAAGTACAGACCTACTACACCATCATCCCCTACTGGGACACCATGCTCCACACCCTCAACGGGTTTCTGTGCGCCGCCATCGGATTCTCCCTGGTGGACCTGCTCAACCGCCACGAGCGGGTCTCTCTGTCCCTGTCCCCGGTGTACATGGCCATTGTGGCCTTCTGCTTCTCCATGACGGTGGGCGTGCTCTGGGAGTTCTTCGAGTGCGCCATGGACCAGATCTTCATGCAGGACATGCAGAAGGACACCATTGTGAACGCCATCTCCTCCGTTATGCTGGACCCCACCGGAAGCCAGCGGGCCCAGGCCATCCGGGACATCACCGACGTGATTGTGGTCACCGGCGGCGGGGAGGAGATCTCCCTGGGGCTGGGCGGCTATCTGGACATCGGGCTGCTGGACACCATGGAGGACCTGCTGGTGAACTTCATCGGCGCCGCCGTATTCTCCTTTGTGGGCTATTTTTATGTGAAAAACCGCGGCAAGGGCTGGTTTGCCCGGAACTTTATTCCTCAGGTCCTCCCCGACGAGGAATCTGACGGGGAGACGGACTGGCCGGAGGAATAAAGGCCGCCGGTTCTGTCCATACTACCTCCATCCACTGTGAGGAGGTTTGAAACAATGGATCAGAAAACTTGTAATTCCAGCATTCACTGCACCGTGGAGAACTGCGCCTACCACGCCCCCCAGAACTGCTGCTCTTTGAAGAGCATCAACGTGGGCTGCTGCGACAGCTCTCCCACCAGCTGCAAGGGCACCGAGTGTGCCTCCTTCCAGCTGAAGTAAATCCTGATCCGAGGGCCGCCTAAGACAGGCGGCCCTCCTTATTTCCCGGAAAATTTTTTGTAAAACCTCCGCCGCGGGGCGCAGGCAGAACAGTGCCCTTGTCCTGCGGTTGCATTTTTTCCGGCGGGCCGCTAAAATGGAGGTATCCGGTCCCCTGCGGGCCCCATTGAAAAGGAGTGCAGATCTTATGAAACGCGCCTTTCCTCTCTCCCTGGCGGCGGCCGCTCTGCTGGCCGCCCTGGCCGGCTGCGGCCAAACGCCCCCCGCTTCCCCCGCCGGCGCTTCCTCCGGCGGACCGGCATCCTCCTGGAGCCAGGACGGCGGCGCCCGGCCCGACGCCTCGGCGGCCTCCTCCGGCGGGCAGACCGCCGCCCCCTCGGACCACTCCGCGGCCCTTTCCGGCGGACAGGGGGAGGAGAGCGGCATTGGAGAACAGGAGGCCCTGGCCATCGCCCTGGACAACGCCGGGGTGCCCTCCTCGGACGCCAGCCGTGTCAAGATTGAGCGGGACCGGGACAACGGCATCCCCCTCTACGACATTGAGTTTGAGACCGGCTACGGGGACTACGACTTCCAGGTGTCCATGGACGGCGGCGCCATTGTAGGGGCGGACTATGAGGTGGACGAGGAACACCTGGCCGCCCTGCCGGAGAACCCCATCTCCCTGGAGCAGGCGGCCGCCCTGGTGCAGGAAAAAGTCCCCGGCTCCTCCGCCTCGGACGTACGACTGTGGGAGGAGGGGGACGACGGCCGCACCCGCTATGAGGGGGACCTCCTGTACGGGGGCATAAAGTACGAATTTGAGATCGACCCCCGGACCGGCCGGATTTTCGACTGGAACGCGGACCTGCGGGACTGAATCCGCCGCTTCGGGTGTATCTCACCCAGAATGCAGCATCCCTCCGCCGGCACAGCCGGCGGAGGGATTTTGTCTGTCCGCGCCCCTTGACAGGCGATACCCATAGGGGTATAATTCCCTCGTTAAAACATATACCCCCATAGGTATAAAGGAGGCGCGCCATGATCCGTTTTCTGGAGTTCCTGTCGTCCTGGGGCGGCGTGAAGAGAGACGTTGTCTTTCTGATTCTGTCCGGGCTGGCCCTGGCGGTCAGTCTGATCGACCCCGCCCTGTTTCCCATCCACCCGGCCTGGGCAGCCATCCTCCTGTGCGGCGTCCCCATCCTTCTGGAGGCGGTCATCGGCCTGGTCACGGCCTTTGACATCAAGGCCGACGTGCTGGTGTCCATCGCCCTCATCGCCTCGGTGGCCATCGGAGAGATCTTTGCCGCCGGGGAGGTGGCCTTCATCATGCAGCTGGGGGGCCTGCTGGAGGAGCTCACCGTGGCCCGGGCCCGGGCGGGCATCGAGCGGCTGGTCCGCCTCACGCCCCGCACCGCCCGGCGGCTGACGGAGGCCGGGGAGGAGATCATCCCCGCCGACGCCGTCCGAAAGGGGGACCGGCTCCGGGTGCTCCCGGGGGACACCGTCCCCGTGGACGGGTTCATCCTCACCGGACAGACCTCCATCAACCAGGCGGTCATGACCGGGGAGTCCCTGCCGGTGGACAAGGGGCCGGGGGACGAGGTATCCAGCGGCACGGTAAATCAGTTCGGCTCCTTTGATATGGAGGCCGTTCGGGTGGGAGAGGACAGCTCCATTCAGCGCTATGTCCGCCTGGTCCAGTCCGCCGACGCGGGCAAGGCCAAGATCGTGGGGCTGGCCGACCGGTGGGCCACCTGGATCGTGGTCATCGCCCTGTCCGCCGCCCTCCTCACCTGGCTGATCACCGGGGAGATCATCCGGGCGGTGACCATTCTGGTGGTATTCTGCCCCTGCGCCCTGGTGCTGGCCACCCCCACCGCCATCATGGCGGCCATCGGCAACGCCACCCGCCACGGCTTCCTGGTGCGGGAGGGGGACGCCCTGGAGCGGCTCTCCTCCGTCACCCAGGTGACCTTTGACAAGACGGGCACCCTCACCCAGGGGGCCCCCGCCGTCACCGCCGTGTGTTCACTGGACCCCGCGCGGACCTGGCAGGAGGTGTACCGCCTGGCCGCCGGAGCGGAGGCCCGGTCGGAGCACCCCCTGGGGCGGGCGGTGGCGGCCTGCTGGCGGGAGGAGCACCCCGGCGAGCCGCTCCCCGGCTCAGAAACCTTTCAGATGCTCCCCGGGCGGGGCGTACAGGCCCGGGTGGACGGCCGTGAGGTGCTGGCGGGCAGTCCCGCCCTGCTGGCGGAGCGGGGCATTCCCCAGCCTCCGGAGCTGGCGGCCCGGGCGGCCCCCTGGCTGGAGCGGGGCTGCACCCTCATCTGCTTGGCGGCAGACGGAGCGGCCGCCGGCTTTCTGGCCCTGGCCGACCAGGTGCGCCCCCAGGCGGCGGAGACCATCCGGGGGGTGAAGGCGGCGGGGGTGACCCCGGTGCTCCTCACCGGGGACCATGAGAACGCCGCCCGCACCATCGCCCGCGCCCTGGACATTCCAGTGTACCAGGCCAACTGCCGCCCGGAGGACAAGCTGACCTGGATCGACCGCAGCCAGCAGGCGGGACACCCGGTGTGCATGGTGGGCGACGGCATCAACGACGCCCCCGCTCTGAAAAAAGCCCTGGTGGGCATCGCCATGGGGGGCGTGGGCAGCGACATCGCCGTGGACGCGGCGGACATCGCCCTGGTCAACGACGATCTGCGGGAGCTGCCCCATCTGCTGCGCCTGTCCCGGCGCATGATGACCACCATCAAATACAATCTCACCTTCTCCATGGCCCTGAATTTTGCGGCCATCCTTCTGGCCATCACCGGCATTCTGAACCCGGTGGTGGGAGCCCTGGTCCACAACGCCGGTTCGGTGCTGGTCATCGTCAACTCCGCCCGCCTGCTGGGCTTCCGCCAGCGCGGAATGTGAATTTTGGACGGTTCGGAACCGGCTGTGCCTCCTTCCGAATATTGGCCCGCCTCCAATGAAATTCCGTCAATTCCCAGCGCCCTCCTGTGAAAATCTGCATAGCCAGTCCGTTCCTGCGGATACTATGGGTGGTTTCAAGAAAACACCGTGGGAGGAATTATATAGATGAAAGCGACTGGCATTGTGAGAAGAATTGACGATCTGGGCCGCGTCGTGATTCCCAAGGAGATCCGCCGCACCATGCGCATCCGGGAGGGCGACCCACCGGGACGGCAGCGTCATTTTCAAGAAGTATTCCCTGATGGGCGGGCTAACTGAATTTGCCGGCCAGCTGTGCGACACCCTGAACCGGACCACCGGCCGCACGGCGGTGATCACCGACCGGGACAACATCATCTCCGTCTCCGGCGCCCCCCGGCGGGAGCTGATGGACAAGCAGATCTCCCCCGACCTGGAGCGGCTCATGGAGGGGCGGCAGATCTATCAGCACAAGGGGGGCGAGGACGGCATCCCCCTGTGCGCCGACGACGGGCGGTTCTTTCTGGACACCGTGGCCCCCATTCTGTCCGAGGGGGATGTGCTGGGCAGCGTGGTGTTCACCTCCCCCGAGGACGAACTGGGGGGCGGCGAGGTGGAGTACAAGCTGGCTCAGTCCATCGCCGCCTTTCTGGGCAAGCACATGGAGAGCTGACATCGGATTTGAAAACCGGCGCGGGCCGGCGGGCAGACTGCGGCCCGCCGGCGCTTTTTTTCATGGCCGGGCCGCAGGAGAAAGCGGCGGCTTCTGGTTTACAAAGGCCGGGGCCCTGTGGTAAAATGACAGCATTCTTGACGAAGGAAGGGACTTATCGTTGTCCGAGCACTTTTTCCCCATGATCGCCCGCATGCGGTACATCACCCGGTGGGGGCTCATGCGCAACACCGACCCGGAGAACATCCAGGAGCACTCCCACATGGTGGCGGTGCTGGCCCACGCCCTGGCCGTCATCCAGAACGAGAAATTCGGCGGCCGGGTGGACCCGGGGGCGGTGGCGGTGGCGGCTCTCTACCACGACGCCAGCGAGATTCTCACCGGCGACCTGCCCACCCCCATCAAATACGACAACCCGGACATCCAGGGGGCCTATAAGTCGGTGGAGACCATGGCGGAGCAGAAGCTGCTCTCCATGCTCCCGGAGGAGTTCCGGCCCACGTACCGGGAGATCCTCACCATCCCCGACCCGGAGGTGCGCGCCCTGGTGAAGGCGGCGGACAAGCTCTCCGCCTACTTAAAGTGCGTGGAGGAGCTGAAGGCGGGCAACCTGGAGTTTAAGAAGGCGGGCGAACAGACCTATGAGGCCCTGCGGCAGAACCCCCTCCCCGCCCTGGCCTACTTTATGGAGCGCTTCCTCCCCGGCTTCCACCTGACCCTGGACGAGCTCCAGGGGAGCGGCGACGAAATTTTTGGACAGACGACTCTCGATCTCACATCTGGAAAGGAAGGTACACAGCTATGAAAGCCATTGTGACCGTTATCGGCAAGGACCAGGTGGGCATCACCGCCGCGGTGTGCTCCCTGCTGGCCCAGCACAGCATCAACATCCTGGACATCAGCCAGACCATTTTGCAGGACTACTTCACCATGGTCATGCTGGTGGACACCACCGCCTGCGACAAGTCCATCGTGGAGATCTCCCAGCTGCTGGAGGACGCGGGCAGAGA
>CASFKT010000093.1 GCA_949295195.1 uncultured bacterium
TCCGGGCGGACCTGGGTGTCCTGTCCGGCGTACAGGGTCTCCAGAGACAGCGCCGCGCCGTAGGCCATCATCAGCTCCGGGTGCTCCGGGACCAGGATGCCCTCGGGGGCGAGCTCCAGCCGCTGGGCGAACACCCGGATCAGGGTGGGGTTGAAGGTGAGGGGGCCGCCCTCAAAGGCCACCGGTTTTTTGATCTCCAGGCCCTGGGCCAGGCCGCCGATGGTCTGCTTGGCGATGGCGTGGAAGGCGGAGAGGGCCAGATTCTCCTTGGACACCCCCTGGTTCAGCAGGGGCTGGATGTCGGTCTTGGCATACACGCCGCACCGGCCGGACACGTCGTAGACGCAGTCCCCCTTGGCCGCCAGGGCGTCAAACTCCTCGATGGACACATGGAGGATGGCCGCCACCTCGTCAATAAAAGCGCCGGTGCCTCCGGCGCAGCTGCCGTTCATGCGCATGTCCGCCACTTCCAGTTGGCCGGAGTCGGCGTTCTTCCGGAAGAAGATGATCTTGGCGTCCTGGCCGCCCAGTTCGATAGCGGTGCCCACATCCTCATACTTGGAGCGCAGGGCGATGGAGTTGGCCACCACCTCCTGGACATAGGGCACGCCCAGGGCGTCCCCCAGCCGCTTGGCCCCCGACCCGGTGAGGGCCAGGTGGAACTGGGCGTCGGGAAAACGCCCATAAAGCTTCCAAAGAGCGTCGGAGACGCTCTTTACCTGGTCGGCGTGGTGCCGCTGATAGTCGGAGTAGATCACCCGCCGGGACTTTACGTCCAGGGCGGCGATTTTGGTGGTGGTAGACCCTACGTCAATACCAACTTGAAGAATGGTTCTCTCTTTGCTCATGGTTCCCTCGAATTCTTTCATGCCCCGCCGTTTGGGCATGTTGACATTTTTCAAACAAGGCCTAAACCCTCAGGCGGTACAGACCGTATTTGGACTGCGCGTCAGGGGGCGCTCCCCCGTTCCTGTTTTATGTATGCTCAGATATCATTTTACATACCTTTTCCGTTAGAATCGCATCAAGGATTTTGCCTCCAGTGTTCAGAAATCATAAAAATTTGTTTTCCGCAAAAACGGTTTTCCGGCGCTATGATTGTTTGAGACAAAGAATCCCGGCCGTCGGCCGCCCGCCTTGGGAAAATTGACCACCCCCGCCGGCACGGCGGCGCGGCTCCGAAAATAGTCCGACTGTCTCCGCCACCCGGCAAAATGGTCCGGTCAAATTTTTGCTTTTCCAGGAAAACGCCCTTTATTTCAATACATATTATAATACAAATTCAGGAGACTCGCAACTGGTTCCTTCTTCCGCCCCCGGAAACCTTGAATTGATTCCCGGACCGGGACATGCTACAATAGAGGCAAACAACACAGGGCCGCCCCATGGGAGCGGCCCGATTTTTGGACGGAATTTTTGCGGATTTAGGATGTTGCGTATGGATCACAAACATTTGACGGTGGGCATTCTGGCCCATGTGGACGCGGGCAAGACCACCCTGTCCGAGGGGCTCTTATACACCAGCGGACAGCTGCGCCGCCTGGGCCGGGTGGACCACGGGGACGCCTTTCTGGACACCGACGCCCAGGAGCGGGAGCGGGGCATCACCATCTTCTCCAAGCAGGCGGTGCTCCCTCTGGAGTCCATGACCATCACCCTGCTGGACACCCCGGGACATGTGGACTTCTCCAGCGAGATGGAGCGCACCCTCCAGGTGCTGGACTACGCTATTCTGGTCATCAGCGGCGCCGACGGGGTCCAGGGCCACACCCTCACCCTGTGGCGGCTCCTGTCCCGGTACCACATCCCCACCTTTCTTTTTATCAACAAGATGGACCTGGCGGGGGCCGACCGGGACGCCCTGCTGGAGCAGCTCCGGCAGCGACTCAGCGCGGGCTGTGTGGACTTCTCCGCCCCGGAGGATGCGTGGCAGGAGGACGCCGCCGTGTGCGACGAGGGCATTCTGGAAAAATATCTGGAGTCGGGGGCCCTGGAGGACGCCGATGTGATCTCCCTCATCCGGCACCGGAAGGTGTTCCCCTGCTGGTTCGGCTCCGCCCTGAAGCTGGAGGGGGTGACGGAGTTTCTCCAGGGGGTGGAGCGGTACGCCGTCCCGCCCCTCTACCCCCAGGAGTTCGGCGCGAAGGTCTTTAAGATCGCCCGGGACCCCCAGGGGGTGCGCCTCACCTATTTAAAGGTGACGGGAGGCGCCCTGAAGGTGAAGGACCTGCTCACCAACCGCCGCCCCGGCCTGCCCGAGGACCAGGTGTGGGAGGAGAAGGCCGACCAGCTGCGCATCTACTCCGGGGCCCAGTACCGGGCGGCGGACCAGGTGCCCGCCGGAGCGGCGTGCGCCGTGGCCGGCCTGAGCCGCACCCACGCCGGGGAGGGGCTGGGCTTTGAGGGCGAGTCCCCCATCCCCCTGCTGGAGCCGGTCCTCTCCTATCAGGTCATCCTGCCCCAGGGGACCAACGTGCACACCGCCCTGAAGCAGCTGGGCCAGCTGGAGGAGGAGGACCCCCAGCTCCACATCGCCTGGAGCGAGCAGGCCCGGGAGATCCGGCTGCAGCTCATGGGCCCGGTGCAGCTGGAGGTGCTTACCCGCCTGATCCGGGACCGGTTCGGCCTGGAGGCGGCCTTCAGCACGGGCAGCATCCTCTACAAGGAGACCATCGCCGCCCCGGTGGTGGGGGTGGGCCACTTTGAGCCCCTGCGCCACTACGCCGAGGTCCATCTTCTCCTGGAGCCCGCCCCCCGGGGCTCCGGCCTCCACCTGGCCACCGCCTGCCCCGAGGATGTGCTGGACCGGAACTGGCAGCGGCTCATCTTCACCCACCTGATGGAGAAGGAGCATTTGGGGGTGCTCACCGGCTCCCCCCTCACCGACGTGACCATCACCCTCCTCACCGGCCGGGCCCATGTGAAGCACACCGAGGGAGGGGACTTCCGCCAGGCCACCTACCGGGCGGTGCGCCAGGGCCTGATGCAGGCGGAGAGCGTTCTGCTGGAGCCTTGGTACGACCTGCGCCTCCTCCTGCCCCCGGACCAGGTGGGCCGGGCCATGTCCGACCTCCAGCGGATGGGGGGCGAGCTCCAGGCCCCGGAGGTTCTGGGGGACATGACCCTGCTCACCGGCTCCGCCCCGGTGTCTGGCCTCCAGGACTACGCCGCCCAGGTGGCCGCCTACACCCGGGGGCTGGGGCGGCTCACCCTCACCCCGTCCGGGTACCGGCCCTGTCCCAACCAGACGGAGATCGTGGCTCAAATCGGCTACGACGTGGAGCGGGATGTGGAAAACACCCCCGACTCGGTGTTCTGCGACCACGGGGCCGGGTACATCGTCAAGTGGGACCAGGTGAAGGCCCACATGCACCTGGACAGCGGCCTGGATTTTGGGGAACCGGAGGAGGACTCCGCTCCCGCTGCCCCGCCCCCGCCCCGAAAGGGCTCGGTTTACTCCGGCTCTCTGGAGGGGGACGACGAGCTCATGGCCATCTTCGAGCGCACCTACGGCCCCGTCCAGCGCCGGGACTTCCGGCCCCAGAGTAAGCCCCGCCGCCGGGACGAGCTCCCGGAAAAACAGGCCATCAAGACCCCGGAGGATTTGGGCCCGGAGTATCTGCTGGTGGACGGGTACAACATCATCTTCGCCTGGGACGAGCTGAAGGCCATCGCCCGGGACAACCTGGACGCCGCCCGGCAGAAGCTCATGGACCTGATGAGCAACTACCAGGGCTATAAAAAGTGCCAGGTGATTTTGGTGTTCGACGCCTATAAGGTCCCCCGGGGGACGGGGGAGATCTCCAAGTACCACAACATCTATGTGGTGTACACCAAGGAGGCGGAGACGGCGGACGCCTACATTGAAAAGACCACCTACGAGCTCAGCCGGAAGAAATACCGGGTGCGGGTGGCCACCTCCGACTACGCCGAGCAGATGATCATTCTGGGCCACGGGGCCCTGCGCCTGTCCGCCACCACCTTCCACGCCGAGGTGGAGCAGGCCGCCGGACAGATCAACTCTCTGCTCCAGCGGCAGAACAACCGGCTCAGCCGCTCCCGCCCGGTGGCGGCGGCCATGGAGCGGGCCAGGAAAAAGAGCTGATTCCTCCCCAGACGCCGGAATAGGCCCGTCATAAATTGGGTATTCTTGGAATATACTTCTCTGCCCGCCCCTTTTCCCGGCGGCCCGGGGCGGGCGGATGCGTTTTTTGGCGATTTTCCGGGTAGACAGACGGGGTGCCGTCCGGTAAAATAGAGGTAGTTTTTGGCTCTTTCGTGGGAACGCCCACGTCTGATAAGGAGGATCAGTGTTATGGATCATAAAGAAGTGCTGAAACGGGTGGACCACACCCTGCTGACCCAGGCCGCCACCTGGGAGGAGGTCCAGGCCATCTGCGACGAGGGCATGGCCTATGAGACCGCGTCCGTGTGCATTCCCCCCCGCTATGTGAAGCGGGCGGCGGACTATGTGAAGAACCGCCTGAAAATCTGCACCGTGGTGGGATTCCCCAACGGCTACTCCACCCCGGAGGTGAAGGTATTCGAGACCGAGGACGCCATCCGCAACGGCGCCGACGAGATCGACATGGTCATGGACATCGGCCTGGCCAAGTCCGGCGACTGGGAGGGCGTGCTGGAGGAGATCAAGGCAGTAAAAGCCTCCTGCAACGGACACATCCTGAAGGTCATTGTGGAGGCCTTCCAGCTGACCCGGGAGGAGAAAATCGCCGCCTGCCGGGTGGTCTCCATGTCCGGGGCCGACTTCATCAAGACCTCCACCGGCTTCGCCTCCGGCGGGGCCGCCGTGGAGGATGTGGCCCTGTTCCGGGAGCACATCAGCCCAGACGTGCGCATCAAGGCCGCCGGCGGCATCCGCACCTTCGAGCAGGCCCAGGCCATGCTGGAGGCGGGGGCCGACCGCATCGGCGCCAGCGCCCTGGTGGCCCTGTACCGCCAGGAGGGGTGAGTAAACCAAATTAGGGGGGCAGATTTTTGTCTGCCCCCTTGTTTTTGTATTGAAATTTGGAACAATAGATGACTTTTTTACCAAAAGGCACTTTTAAAAGCACCTTGATGTAACAAGCTTTTATAGATGATACTGTAAAGCGGAGATATCCTTAAAAGGAATATCTCCGCTTGTTATATGTGGGGTAATATGTGCCTTGAGTAAATGCGCACGTACAAGTAGAGAAGCACCAAGTTCTTTTGATATACTGAACAGCAGTGGGACAGTTGTACCACATAAGCCGGACAAGGAGAAAATGTATGAAAAAAGTATTGAAAATTATCGTTCTTATATTGCTGGCATTCTTGCTGTGCCTGACCGCACTGTTCTTCTATTTGAGCAAGCGCCCAGCCGCCCCTGCCAATTATCAAAATAAGGTTCAAACCGGAGGCAAGATAGAAGAAAAATATATGTCAAACGGCGCTTATGAAGTTTCTGCCTGCGAGGAAGCGGTTTTGCAGGGCTTTGGAAAGTACATGCTCTATTATCCGAGTGAACTGACAGAAACGGCAGGTCCATACCCTGTAATCGTCATTTGCAATGGAAGCGGTACGCCGCTGTCTAAATACCCTGCGGTAGCCAGACACTTTGCCTCATGGGGCTTTCTTGTGATCGGCACCGAGGAACAGTATGATTGGAACGGCTTTTCAGCCGAAATGTGTATTCGTTATTTGGAGCTGTTAAATGAAAATAAAACGATTGGCGATGGTGATAGCAAAAAAGCGAATATTTTCTTCGGCAAAATCGACCTCGAAAACGTGGGGATCGTGGGTCATTCGCAAGGCGGCGTCGGCGTAATCAACGCAATCACGACTCAGCAGCACAGCGATGGATTCAAGGCAGCCGTTTCTCTTTCCCCGACGAATCAGGAGCTGGCGCATAATTTGCTTTGGGATTACGATGCCTCCCAGATCAAGATTCCCATTCTTCTGAGCGCAGGAGCCGGCGGCGGTGATGACTGGGTCGTAACAGGCGGCCAGCTGGAAGAAATTTATGAGGAGATTCCCTCCGATAAAGTTATGCTCCGCAGAAAAGATACTGCTCACGGCGAAATGCTTTACGCTGCAAATGGTTAGGCATATCGTTCTTATCCAGAAACAGAAAACCAACGTACCCATCTACCATTGGCTCCGTTTTGGGGACTGCACGGTTGGCAATAATCCGGCGAAAACAGGATGCTACCTCCTCGGTCATCGGAACATAGCGGATGCCGCTTTCTGTCTTTGGCTGCTGGATCACATACTCCATCTGTGATGTTCTCTGCAACTGATGATCTACCTTGATACGCATTTCCTCAAACTCAACA
>CASFKT010000094.1 GCA_949295195.1 uncultured bacterium
CGCCGCCGGGGACAGCTACAACGACCTGGGCATGATCCAGGCCAGCAAGGCGGGCTTCCTGTTCAAGAGCACCCCGCAGATCAAGGCCGACCACCCGGAACTGCCCGCCTATGAGGAGTTCGGCGACCTGCTCAGCGCCATCAAGGGGGCTATGGACTAATTGCCCTCTCTCCAAGGATGGGAAAAGGAGGACCCAAATGGGAGTTGTGTTTACCTTTGCGGTATTGATTGCGATTGCCCTGTGGGTGCTGGTCTGGATTTTGGGAGAAGTGGGTGTACTGATCGCCATCATCCTTACGGTCAGCGGCCTGTTTGCCGCCTTCGTTTTCCTGAGTGAACGTCTGGACCGAATGGAGAAGAAACTGGACGCGCTGAGCTCCAAAACGGAGAAGCCGGAATCGGACAACGCTTCAAACCACATTGGGGAGTGACCCCACAGAGCAGAAGCAAAGATAGGCCTTGCGAAAGGAGTGGGCTCTATGAAGACCGTGGCAGTCATTTTTGGATTTCTTGTCCTCGTCTACCTGGTGGCCTGGCTGAGCCTCCTTGATCTGTTTGCTCTTATCGGAGCCCTGCTCCTGATTGCTGCAGCGGCTGTGGGTGTGGGAGTGCTGGTGGTCCATTGCCGGGAGGTCCAAAAACAGCGGGACCGGATGGAGGAAAAGCTGGACGCCATAATCTCCCGGATGGAGGAGTGGGAGCGGCTCAAAAAGTAACCTTTCCCACAGCGTGCCGTCCAGAGGGGCGCACCTACAAAGCAGGTGGAAATCTGCCCCCTCATCCGCCTCGCATTCGCTCGGCACCTTCCCCCCGAGGGGAAGGCTTTCGGGCGGCTGATAGCCGCCCCTACGGCGAGAACGGACCGCAAGCGTTGGCTCGTCATAGCCAGGCGCAGTTGTGGAATCGCATGGCCCCTGAATTTTTGTAAACTCAGGGCCCGGTGGGCCCGGAAGGAATCGCAAGCGACCACTCAGATTTTGCGCGCCGGAAATGACACATAGCCCCTCAGGAACGCGTCCCCCCGTAATGGGGGACCGGGGGAAAGGCGAATATGAGCGCGGAGCGCTCATCCTGAGCCGTCCCCCGGCGATCCTTTGGTGACTTTCCCATCGCTGGGAAAGTCACTCGCCGCCCGCAGGCGGCGAAATCCCCCGCGCATAAAACAAGAGGGACGGCGGGGGCAAGCCCCCGCCCTACAGGATGCTTCTGACGACACCTATTTCTTAGACTTTTCTTCATCCACCCCCTGGTGAATGCTTAAAAAAGAGGGCGGCGAAATCCCCCTGCAAGAGACCAATTAAAGTGAGTGACCATTGATGAACGATTTATTTGAAACCCTCCCCTTCCGCCCGGCGGACATCCTTCTGCCCAAGGACTGCGAGTACTCCAAGTGGAGCGTGGTGGCCTGCGACCAGTACACCTCCCAGCCGGAGTACTGGCAGCGGGTGGAGGAGTATGTGGGCCGGTCCCCCTCCACCCTGCGGCTGATTCTGCCGGAGAGCTGCCTGGAGGGCCCCAATGTGGAGACCGACATCATGGAGATCAACAACACCATGAGCCGGTATCTGCGGGAGGGGCGGTTTGTGGAGCACCCCAACACCCTGTTCTACGTGGAGCGCACCCTGGACAACGGCAAGGTGCGCCGTGGGCTGATGGGCATGGTGGATTTGGAGCAGTACGACTATGAGCCGGGCTCCTCCGCCCCCATCCGGGCCACCGAGGGGACGGTGCTCTCCCGCATCCCGCCCCGGGTGGCGGTGCGGAAGAACGCCCCGGTGGAGCTGCCCCATGTGATGCTCCTGGTGGACGACCCGGACAAGACGGTGATCGAGCCCCTGGCGGACCAGACGGACTCCATGCAGGTGCTGTACGACTTTGACCTGATGGAACACGGCGGCCACATCAAGGGCTGGGAGCTGACGGAGGACCAGCAGGCCCAGGTGGCCCGCGCCCTGGGGAACCTGGCCGACCCGGCCAAGTTCAACGCCCGCTACGGCACCCAGGACGAGGCGGTGATGCTCTTTGCCGTGGGGGACGGCAACCACTCCCTGGCTACCGCCAAGGAGTGCTATGAGCGGCAGAAGCGGCTCACCCCCCCGGAGCACTGGGCCAATCTGCCCGCCCGGTACGCCCTGGTGGAGCTGGACAACCTCCACGACGCATCCCTGGAGTTCGAGCCCATCCACCGCTTGGTGTTCGGAGTGAAGCCGGAGGAGCTGCTCTCCGCCCTGGTGGAGTATTACCCGGGCGCCCAGCGGGGCGATGGGGCCGGCGGCCACAAGCTGGCCTATGTGTACGGGGAGACCCAGGGGATGATTTCCGTCCCCCACCCGGCGGCCCAGCTGCCGGTGGGCACCCTCCAGAACTTCCTGGACTGGTACCTGGCCCGGCACAAGGGGGTGCGGGTGGACTACATCCACGGGGAGGACGTGGCGCGGAAGCTCTCCGCCCAGCCGGACACGGTGGGATTCCTGCTGCCAGCCATGGGCAAGGAGGAGCTCTTCCCCACGGTCATCCGGGACGGGGTGCTCCCCCGCAAGACCTTCTCCATGGGGGAGGCCCACGACAAGCGCTTCTATCTGGAGGCCCGGAAGATCCGGGAGTGACCGAAATCCAATCCCTGGCGGGGAGGTGCCGGTGTGGAAATACAGGCCTTTGCCAAATTGAATCTGACCCTTGATATTCTGGGGAAGCGGGAGGACGGCTATCACGATCTGCGGATGGTGATGCAGTCCATCACCCTGGCGGACACCCTTACCCTGGAGGAGAACCGGGGGGAGGGGCTGCGGGTGAGCGCCAACCTGCGCTTTCTCCCCACCGGGGAGAAGAATCTGGCCGCCGCCGCCGCCCTCCGGTTCTGGGAGGCTCTGGGCCGGGAGCCGGAGGACCTGGACATCCGCATTGAGAAGCGCATCCCGGTGTGCGCCGGGATGGCCGGGGGGAGCAGCGACGCCGCCGCCGTCCTCCGGGCCCTGAACCAGCGGGCGGGGGAGCCCTTCTCCCCCAAAGAGCTGGCCCGGCTGGGGGAGCGGGTGGGCTCCGACGTGCCCTACTGTGTGCTGGGGGGCACCGCCCTGGCGGAGGGGAGGGGAGAGGTGCTCACCCCGCTGGCCCCCCTGCCCCGGTGCTGGGTGGTGGCCTGCAAGCCCGACTTCCCCATCTCCACCCCGGAGCTGTTCGCCCAGGCCGACCGGGTGAAGCTCCGCCGCCGGCCGGACACCGCCGGACTGGTGGCCGCCCTGGAGGCGGGAGACCTGGGGGGCGTGGCCCGGCGGATGTACAACGTCTTTGAGGACGTGCTCCCCGCCCGCCTCTACACCCGGGTGGCCGAGATCAAAAACGTCCTGATCCAGTGCGGGGCCCTGGGGGCCAACATGAGCGGCAGCGGCCCCACCGCCTTCGGCCTGTTCGACCGCCTGGAGGCGGCCCAGGAGGCCCGGGCCTGTCTGGCCCAGCGCTACCGGGACACTTTTTTGTGCGAGACGGTTTAAAAAGAGAAAACACCGGCTATTCTATGGGTACCGATACATAACGGATGCCAATAGAATGGACGGTGTTTTTTATGCCTTTGGATCGAAGTTTAAAGCGGTGGGAGATCGCCCTGATGGCGGGGGTGCTGTGCGCCCTCCTGTGCGGCTTCTGGCTGGGGGAGGAGCAGACCCAGCTGGCCGACCGGGTGATCCGGTTCCACGTGATCGCCAACTCGGACACTCCGGAGGACCAGGCCCTGAAGCTCCAGGTGAGGGATGCGGTGCTCTCGGCCACGGAGGAGTTTTATCCCCAGGGGGCCAGCCTGGAGGAGGCCCGGACGGCCCTCTCCGGCCACCTGGGGGAGCTGGCCCGGACGGGGCAGGAGACGGTGGAGGCGGCCGGGTACGACTACCCGGTGACCGCCTCCCTGGAGAAGTGCTGGTTCCCCACCAAGGAGTATGACGGCTTCGCCCTCCCCGCCGGGGAGTACACCGCCCTGCGGGTGGTCATCGGCGCGGGGGAGGGACAGAACTGGTGGTGCGTGGCCTTCCCGCCCCTGTGCCTGGGGGCGGCCTCCGGCACGGTGGAGGACGCCGCCGCCGCGGGGTACTTCTCGGAAGACCAGGCCGCCCTCATCACCGAGGAGGACCAGGGCTATGTGCTGAAATTCAAATCCATGGAGCTGCTGGGGCAGCTGCAGGGGTTTCTGTTTTCCTGACGAAAGACCGCCGCCCTGATGGGCGGCGTTTCCCTTACTCCAGCCGGAACAGCCCCCGCAGGGGCACCCCCTGGGCGCTGAGGGCGGCGATATAGAGGACCAGGCCGAAGGCCAGGGCGCCGGGGATGCGCCAGAGGACGGGCACGCCGCTGTCCCGGAGCACCTGAAACAGCAGGTTGGTGACCAGGGCGGACAGGAGGGCGGCCAGCCCCGGGGCGGTCACCCAGTGGAACAGGCGGAAGGACAGACCGGTAAAGGCGCGCAGCCGCCAGGCGCACAGGACCAGCCCCAGGGCGGTGGAGACCAGCATCCCCGCCACAAAGCCCCCCATGCCAACGGAGGGGACGCCCACCAGACAGGCGGTGAAGGCCAGCTGCACCCCGTCGCACACCAGGGAGATCCAGGCCACCGTTCCCTGGCGGCCCACCCCGTTGAGGGAGGCCCCCAGAATGGCCTGGTAGCAGCTCAGGGCGGTGGCCGCGGCCAGGGGGAGGAGATACTCCCCCACCGCCTCCTGGCGGAACAGGAGCACCCCCAGCTCCTCCCCCAACACCGCCATCATCCCCATGGCGGGGAGGGCCAGCACCGACACGGCGGACAGGGCCTTGGAGATGGTGTCCCGCACCGCCTGGGGGCGGTTCAGGGCGGTGGACCGGGCCAGCCGGGGGACCAGCACCAGGCTCATGGCGCTTAAAAAGACGGTGGGCAGGGCCAGCATGGGCAGGGTCATGCCGCACACCACCCCCAGCTCGGAGATGGCCTGGGAGGGGTCCATGCCCCCCTCCACCAGCTTCTGGGGCACCAGGGCGGCGTTCACCGCCCCCATGAGGTTGCCCAGCAGGGCGTTGAGCCCCACCGGCAGGGCGATGGAGAATACCCGCCTCCGGCGCACCCGGCCCGGTTCCCCGGGGCCCTTCAGGCCCATGCGGCGGAGCCGCCAGCGGCACAGCACGGTGAGGGTCACGGCGGAGGCCACCTCGCAGATGACCATGCCCGCCACAATGAGGCCCACCACCCGCTCCGGGTACTGGGGCAGAAAATAGGCCAGCAGGCCCAGCACCGCCCCGGTGCGCACCAGCTGCTCCAGCAGTTCGGCCACCGCCGGGGGGCGCACCAGGCTGGAGCCGTAGAAGAAGTGCTTGTGCAGGTTCTCCACCCCGGTGAGGGCCACGCAGGGCAGGAGGAGGACCAGCCCCAGCTGGGTTCGGGCGTCCCCCAGCCAGTAGACCGAGATGGGGTCGTAGCACAGCAGGACCACCGCCGAGATGGGGACCATCAGCAGAAACAGAATTTTCAGGCAGGTGCCCAGCAGCTGGGGAATCCCCCGGCTGTTGCCCAGGGCCAGATACTGGGGGGTCAGATTGGACATCGCCGCCGTCAGCCCCACGGCGGTGAGGGAGAGGAGGACGGAGTACACCGGCATGATGAGCTGATAGAGGCCCATCACCTCCGCCCCCACCATCCGGGACAGGGCCACCCGGTAGCCGAATCCCAGCAGCTGAGACAGGGTCCCCAGCACCGTGAGGAACAGCACGCTCCCCCCGGCGGTCATTCCACGTTCCCGTGCCAAGCTCATCCCCCCTCCCTCTACTGTATTCTGTGAAAAGGGTTGGTATGTTTCCGGGATGCAGCCCCGGTGCGGCGGCGAAAAAAATATGGTTCCCCCTCTTGACTTTATTGCTTTTCTGCGTTAAACTGTAACGCGTCAACGCAGCAAATCGTTGAAAGAAACAAGAGAAGGGACAGATCCTCTTATGGCAATCAAACTGGGTATGCTTCTGGTGTTTTTCGCGGTCATGGTGGGCATCGGCCTGTACTGCCGCCGGCACGCCTCCGATGTAAACGGCTTCGTTCTGGGCGGACGGTCGGTGGGGCCGTGGCTCACCGCCTTTGCTTACGGCACCTCCTATTTCTCCGCCGTGGTCTTTGTGGGCTACGCCGGGCAGTTTGGCTGGAAATACGGTGTGGCCGCCACCTGGGCAGGCATCGGCAACGCCATTCTGGGCTCGCTGCTGGCCTGGGCGGTGCTGGGACGCCGCACCCGGATCATCACCCAGCATCTGGACAGCGCCACCATGCCCGAGTTCTTCGGCAAGCGCTTCGGCTCCCG
>CASFKT010000095.1 GCA_949295195.1 uncultured bacterium
GGCCGTGCTCTTTGCCGCCGGGGAGCCGGTGGGGGTGGAGCGGCTGTGCCTGGGACTGGAGACCGACCGGCCCACCCTGGACGCGGTGGCCCAGCGGCTCATGGACCAGTACAGCTATGAGCGCCGGGGAATCCGCCTGCTGCGGCTGGACGCCAGCTATCAGCTGTGCTCCGCCCCGGAGTACGCCGGCTACGTGCGGAAAACCCTGGAGAGCCGGAAGCCCGCCCGGCTGTCCCAGCCCGCCCTGGAGGTGCTGGCCATCATCGCCTACTACCAGCCGGTGACCCGGGCCTATGTGGACCAGGTGCGGGGGGTAGACAGCTCTTACACCGTGGGCCTGCTGCTGGAGCGGGACCTGATCGAGGAGAGCGGCCGCCTGGCGGTGCCCGGCCGGCCCATTTTGTACCGGACCACCAAGACCTTCCTGCGCTCCTTCGGCCTGAGCAGTTTGGAGGAGCTGCCCGAGCTCCCCAGCGGCACCCAGGAGGGGGACCAGATGACCCTGAAGCTGGAGGAGGCGGTGGCCAAGCTAAAGGCCGAGGAGGCCGGCCAGGCGCCGGAGGGGGAGACGTCTCCGGAACCGGCGGAGGGGGGGACCCCATGATCTGGGGAATTTTCCTGGCCGTTCTGGCGGCGCTGGCCCTGCTGGGGCGGACCCGCCTGGGCTTCCGGGGGACGTACACCCGGCAGGAGGTGGGCGTGTGGTTCCGCCTGGGGGCCTTTCAGTGGCGGCTCTACCCCCCAAAAAAGGAAAACAAGCTGAAAAAGCCCAAAGAGGCGAAGAAAGCGCCGGAGCCCTCAAAACCGGAGGAGCCCAAGCCACCGATTCTGTCCCCGGGCGGGGTGTTTCAGCTGGTCAGGCGGCTGCTCCCCGTGGCCCTGGAGGGGGCCAACGCCTTCCGGCGGCGGCTCCAGGTGGACGTGCTCCAGCTGGAGATTGTGGCGGGTGGACCGGACCCGGCGTCTGTTGCGGAGCGGTACGGACAGATCAATGCCCTGCTGGGAGCGGTGTGGCAGCCGGCGGTGCAGGCCCTCCACATTCAGGACGGACGGGTCCACGTGGACCTGGACTTTGACCGGCGGGAACCCGCCCTGTATGGGACGGCCTCCCTGTCTCTCACCGCCAGCCAGCTTCTGTGGCTGGGCCTGCGGTACGGCCCCAAGTGCCTGAGTATTTTTTTGGACGTGCGAAAACAAGAGAAAGCCGCGCAGGCGCGGCAGAGAAAGGCGGCTTAAACAATGGAAAAGCAGCACCCGTTAAACGACTTGATGAGCACCGCGATGGAGAAGATCCGCACCATGGTGGACGCAAACACCATCATCGGCACCCCCATCCAGACGGGGGATGTGACCCTGATCCCGGTCTCCCGCCTGTCCTTCGGCATGATCCCGGTCTCCCGCCTGTCCTTCGGCATTGCCAGCGGGGGGAGCGACTTTGTCACCAAGAACCAGAAGCCGGACCAGGAGAACAGCTTCGGCGGCGGCAGCGGCGCCAGCGCCCGTCTGGACCCGGTGGCCTTTCTGATCATCCGGGGGGACAGCGTGCGCCTGCTCCCGGTGGCCCCGGGACCCATCTCCACGGTGGACCGGATCGTGGACGCGGTTCCCGAGGTGGTGGACAAGGTGACCGAGTTCATCGAGAAGCAGCAGGAAAAGAAGGCCCAGGAGGACGAACTGGCGTAAGGCGGAAATACTTTCCATCCTGTTTTGAGCAAGAAAGCTCCTGTTTCCGGGCAAGCTGATCCCATATCTCCGAAATGCAGGAGGCGATGGGAATTTGAAGCGCTGGAAAGGAATTTTCCTTGCATTCCTTCTGGTTTTGACCCAGATCCCGGCGGCCCAGGCGGTGGGGACCTCGGCCTCCTCCGCCATTTTGATGGAGGCCGCCAGCGGCCGGGTGCTCTATGAGCACAACGCGGACGAGCCCCGGCTCATTGCCAGCATCACCAAGCTGATGACCGCCCTGGTGGCCCTGGAGTCCGGGAAGAGCCTGGACGATGTGGTGACCATCCAGGCGGAGGACACCCGCACCGAGGGCTCCGCCCTCTACCTGAAGCCGGGAGAACATGTAAAGCTGGAAACTTTACTGTACGGTCTGCTCCTGCACTCCGGCAACGACGCGGCCCTGGCCATCGCCCGCTTCTGCGGGGGGAGCGTGGAGGACTTCGTGGCCGGCATGAACGCCAAGGCCCGGGAACTGGGCATGACCAACAGCCACTTCGCCAACCCCAACGGCCTGAACGACGAGGGGCACTACTCCTCCGCCCGGGACATGGCCATTCTGGCCCGGGCCTGTCTGGACAACGAGTATCTGGCCCAGATGGTGTCCACCAGGACCATCACCCTGGAGGGGCGCACCTTCACCAACCACAACAAGCTGTTATGGCGGTACGAGGGGTGTGTGGGGATGAAAACCGGCTTTACGGAGAAGGCCGGACGGACCCTGGTGTCGGCGGCCCGGCGGGACGGGATGACCCTCATCGCCGTCACCCTCAACGACCCCGACGACTGGGCGGACCACGGCGCCCTCTTTGACTACGGTTTCTCCGCATGTACTCTGGCGGCCGGGGTTCAGGCGGGGGAGATGGTGGGCAGCCTGCCTGTGTCTGGCAGCCTGGTCCCACTGGTCCCGGTCCAGGCGGCGGAGGACCTGTCCTGGCCCCTGCTGGAGGGGGAGACGCTGGAGACAGAGCTGGAGCTGACTCAGACGTCCCTCACCGCCCCGACGGCGGCGGGGACCCAGGTGGGCGTCCTACGGGGCTATGTCAACGGCACCCAGGTGGGGGAGATCCCCCTGGTGTGCGCAGCGGCTGTGCCCAGCGATCTGGCAGAGCCGCAGATTCCCCTTCAGCGCCTGCTGGGCTGGTTTTGGAACTGATTGGAACAGAGCGTGATATGTGATAGGAGAAGGAGGCGGTCCCATGGAGGAGCGGCTGCAAAAACTGATCTCGTCCTGCGGACTGGCCTCCCGCCGGACGGCGGAGGCCTGGATCACGGCGGGGCGGGTGACGGTGAACGGAGTTCCGGCCCAGCTGGGGGACCGGGCCGACCTGGACCGGGACCGGGTGGAGGTGGACGGCGTTCCCCTCCGCCCCGGGAGGGATCGTACATACCTGATGCTTTACAAGCCCCGGGGCTGTGTGACCACCCTGTCAGATGAAAAGGGGAGAAAGACGGTGGCCGCCCTGGCGTCCGGCTGCGGCCGGCGGGTGTGGCCGGTAGGACGGCTGGACCTGGACTCGGAGGGCCTGCTGCTGATGACCGACGACGGGGCGCTGACCAACCAGCTGCTCCACCCCCGGCATCAGGTGGAGAAGGAGTACCTGGTGTGGGTCACCGGGGACGTGGACCGGGCCCTGCCCATCCTCACCGGCCCCCTGGAGCTGGATGGGGAGCCCCTGATCCCCGCCCGGGTGCGGCGGGGGAGGACCTCCGGGGAGGTCACCCAGCTGTCGGTGGTCATCCGCCAGGGGAAAAACCGGCAGGTGCGGCGCATGTGCGCCCTGGCCGGCCTGGAGGTAACGCGGCTCAAGCGCATCCGGGAGGGAGACCTCTGGCTGGACAGGAGCCTGAAGCCGGGCCAGTGGCGGCCCCTGACGGCGGAGGAACTGGCTCTTCTGGGCGGAAAACCAAAGATTTAACGAAAATGCAAGGCGATTTTGCAAGAGATGGTGAAAATCCTGCAAAATTGACTTGCATTTTTTGTTGGAACCCGTTATCATAGGGCAGGAAGGAAAGAATGGCTCCCGCTCCGGGAGCTCCGTCAGGAGATGATTGCAGATGAATCGGGATATTTTGGCGCTGATCCACGAAAATATGGATACTTTTTCCAAAGGGCAGAAGCGGATCGCCAACTATATCTTGGAATCCTATGACAAGGCCGCCTTTATGACGGCCAGCAAGCTGGGGAAGCGGGTCAATGTGAGCGAGTCCACCGTGGTCCGTTTTGCCGCCGAGCTGGGATATGACGGCTATCCCAGCATGCAGCGGTCCCTGCAAAAAATGATCCGAAACCGGCTAACGTCGGTACAGCGTATCGAGGTGGCCAACGACCGCATGGGGGACCAGGACGTGCTGGATATGGTCCTCCAGTCGGACATTGACAAGATCCGGCTGACTCTGGAAGAGATCGACCGGGAGAGCTTTGACAAGGCGGCCGACGCCATTGTGGCGGCCCGGCGCATCTACATTGTGGGCCTGCGGTCCTCGGCCTCCATCGCCACCTTTTTGGGCTTCTATTTCAATCTGATTTTTGACAACGTGGTGATGATCTCCGCCAACACCGTCAGCGAGGTGCTGGAGAGCCTGCTCCGGGTTGGGGAGGGGGACGTGGTTATCGGCATCAGCTTCCCCCGGTACTCCAGCCGGGCGGTCCAGGCCATGAGCTTTGCCCGGGACCGGGGGGCCACCACCATCGCCATCACCGACAGCGAGGTGTCCCCTCTGGCCTCCATCGCCCAGTACACCCTGAAGGCCCGCAGCGACATGGCCTCTTTTGTGGACTCCCTGGTGGCGCCGCTGAGCTTGGTAAACGCCCTGCTGGTAGCGGTGAGCCGGAAGAAGAACGAGGACCTGTCCAAGACCTTCGAGACCCTGGAGAAGATCTGGGAGGAGTACGGCGTATACGAAAAGACGCTGGAATAACAGACCATGGCCGATATCATTGTCGTTGGGGGAGGGGCCGCCGGTATGATGGCGGCCCTCACCGCCGCCCAGGGCGGGGCCAGGCGGAAATTGTATATCACCGGCAAGGGCCGGTGCAATGTAACAAACCACTGCTCTGTCCAGGAGGTGCTGGACAGCACCCCCCGGAACAGCCGCTTTCTCTACGGAGCAATGACCCGCACGCCTCCTGCCTGGGTGGAGGACTTCTTCCGGCAGGAGGGGGTCCCCCTGAAGGTGGAGCGGGGGAACCGGGTGTTCCCGGAGTCCGACCGGGCGGCCGACATCATTGACGCCCTGTTCCATGCCCTCCGCCGCAGCCGGGTGCGGGTCATACAGGACCGGGCCCGGCACATCCTGGTGGAGGATGGCGCGGTGTGCGGCGTAGCCGGGGAGCAGGGAGAGTATCACTGTAAGGCGGTAATCCTTGCCACTGGCGGGGCCTCCTATCCCGCCACCGGCTCCACCGGGGACGGCTACGCCATGGCGGCCGAGCTGGGCCACACGGTGGTGGACGTCAAGCCCTCCCTGGTGCCTCTGGAGGCGGAGGGGGAGCTCTGTCCGCGCATGCAGGGCCTCGCCCTGAAAAACGTGGTTTTGAAGGTGAAGAACCGGAAAAATAAAGTCCAGTTCCAGGAGCAGGGGGAGCTGCTGTTCACCCACTTCGGCCTGTCCGGCCCTCTGGTGCTCAGCGCCAGCGCCCACCTGCGGGACTTTGGGAAGGACGCCTATAAGGCGGTCATCGACCTGAAGCCCGCCCTGGACGAGGAGAAGCTAGACGCCCGCCTGGTGCGGGAGCTGTCCGAGAACGCCAATAAGGACATGCAGAACGTGGCGGGGGCACTGGTGCCCCGGCTGATGATCCCGGTGGTGCTGGAGCTGTCCGGTATCCCGCCGGAGCGGAAGGCCCACGACGTGACAAAAGGGGAGCGCCGCCGCCTGCTGGAGACCTTAAAGGGGCTCACCATCCCCATCAAGGGGCCCCGGCCCATCGCCGAGGCCATCGTCACCTCCGGAGGAATCAAAGTGGGGGAGATCGACCCCAAGACCATGGCCTCCAAGAAGATGCCCGGGCTGTTCCTAGCCGGGGAGCTCATCGACGTGGACGCCTACACCGGGGGCTTTAACCTCCAGATCGCCTGGGCCACCGGCCGCGCCGCCGGCGAGGGCGCGTTACTTTTCTTGAAAGAAAAGTAACCAAAAGAACTTTGTGCGAAACTGCGTTTCGCTGCCTGATCTTTTTAAGCCTTCCCCTGGGGGGAAGGTGGCGCGGCGAAGCCGTGACGGATGAGGGGAACGGTCCCGGTTATAAGAGCGGTTCGTTTAACCCGTAGGGGCGGCCCCATGTGGCCGCCCGTGGACCGGTCTGGGACCGGCCCCTGCGAAATGGGATGACGGCTTCCAAACCTACCGTAGGGGCGGGTGTCCTCACCCGCCCGCCAGGTTTCAGACAAGGTCTCCGTAAAGCTGTAGGGGTGACCCTCGCGGTCACCCGCGACGGGTATGGAATTGAGGTTCACCCCCTGTTGTAGGGGCGGCACACCGGGCCGCCCGCCATCCATTCGGAAGGTTTTGCGCCCAAAAGTTCTTTTTGATTCTTTTTCTTACAAGAAAAAGAATGAACAACTCAAACGGAGCGGATACAGTTATGCAAGAGAGAAGCATCGCCATCGACGGCCCCGCCGGGGCCGGGAAGAGCACCCTGGCCCGGGCTCTGGCCCGGGAGCTGGGGTATTTGTATGTAGACACCGGGGCTATTTACCGCACAGTGGCCCTCCGGGCCCGGGAGGCGGGGGCGGACCCGTCGGTCCCGGAGCAGGTGGCCCCGCTGCTGGAGGACCTGGACCTGCGCATGGACTACGGCGGAGACGGGGTGCAGCGGATGTACCTGTCCGGCCGGGACGTGACCGAGGCCATCCGGGAAAATGAGATCTCCGCCTTAGCCTCTCAAGTGGCGGCCCTGCCGGCGGTGCGGGAATTTCTGCTGGAGTTCCAGCGGAAACAGGCCCGGGAACACGACGTGGTCATGGACGGCCGGGACATCGGGACGGTGGTCCTGCCCCAGGCGGGAGTAAAAATCTTCCTCACCGCCGCCCCGGAGGCCCGGGCCCGGCGGCGGACCGCGGAGCTCCTTCAGCGGGGCCAGGACGCGGATTTTGACGAAATCCTGCGGGAGATCCGCCAGCGGGATGAGCAGGATGAGAACCGGCCGGTGGCCCCCCTCCGTCAGGCGGAGGACGCGGCACTGCTGGACACCACCAATTTGGATTTGAAGGGCAGCTTGGAGGCCCTCCTGACCCTAGTGAGAGAGAGGCTTTCCCTGTGAACATGAGATTTTATTATAACCTGCTGTACCGGATCGTGTGGCCCTTCTTCTGCCTGGTCCATCCCATTCGCTCCATTGGGCGGGAGAATATCCCGGAGGGAGGTGCGGTGTTCTGCGCCAACCACTCGGCTCTGGCCGACCCCCTGATGGTCTGCTTTGCCGCCACCCTGCGCTGGCACATCCGGCCCATGGCCAAGATCGAGCTCTCCCGGGTTCCCCTGGTGGGCTGGCTGCTGGGCAAGGCGGGAGTCATCTACGTGGACCGGGGCCATGCCGACGTGAAGGCGGTAAAGGAGGCCCTCACCTGCCTGAAGGCCGGAGGCAAGATGCTGGTATTCCCCGAGGGCACCCGGGTCCACGACGGGGAGGACGTGTCCGCCAAGGGGGGCGCCGCCCTGTTCGCCACCCGGACGGGAGTGCCCATCGTGCCGGTGTATGTCTCTCGGAAGAAGTACTGGTTCCGCCGCAGCCCGGTCATCATCGGTAAGCCCATCACCCCCAAGATCGCCGGACGGAAGGCCACCTCTGAGGAGCTGGAGAAGATCATGAACGATGTGATGGAGCAGATCTATCAGCTGGGGGAGACCGCATGAGAGAACTGCATCTGGCCAAATCGGCCGGTTTCTGCTACGGGGTCCGCCGGGCGGTGGAGCTGGCCGAGTCCGCCGCCGCCTCCGGGGAGCCCTGCGTCCTGCTGGGCCACATCATCCACAACCAGAACGTGGTAGACCGGCTGGCCTCTATGGGGCTGCGCACGGTAGAGTCACCGGAGGAGGTGCCGGAGGGCTGTCAGGTGGTCATCCGCTCCCACGGGGAGAGCCGGGCGGTCTATGAGGCCCTCCAGGCCCGGGGCGCAAACATTTTGGACGCCACCTGCCCCAACGTGAAGCGCATCCACCAGATTGTCTCCCAGGCGGAGGAGCAGGGCCGTCAGCCTGTGATTGTGGGCACGCCGGACCACCCGGAGGTGGTGGCCATCGCCGGCTGGTGCCGCCATCCGGTGGTACTTTCTGGGGTGGAGGATCTGACAAAATGGCTCTCAGAGGACCCAAAACGGCGGGAGCTGCCCCTCACATTTGTCTCCCAAACCACCTCCACACAAAAAATTTGGGAAGACTGCGTGAAAAAAGCAAAAAAAGAGTGTACAAATCCGGAATTTTTTGATACAATATGCGGAGCGACATCAAAACGCCAGGAGGAAGCCCATCAGTTGGCCGCGGTATGCGACAACATGGTGGTCATCGGCGACCGGAAAAGCTCCAATACCAAGCGTTTGACTGAGATCTGCCGGGAGGTATGTCCCAGCGTGCAGCAGATTGAACGGGCGGAGGAGCTGGACTGGAGCCGGCTGGCCCAGGCAGAAGTTGTCGGCATCACTGCGGGTGCTTCCACACCCGCGTGGATAATAAAGGAGGTTTGTGACAAAATGAGCGATGAAATCATGGAGATCGAGGAGTCCTTTGCTGACATGCTGGAGCAATCGATCAAAACTTTGAATAATGGGGATAAGGTAACTGGTACTGTTGTGGCCATCACGCCTACCGAGATCCAGGTGGATCTGGGTACCAAGCACTCCGGCTACATTCCCGTCTCCGAGCTCACCGACGACCCCACCGCCAAGGTGGAGGATCTGGTGAAGGTGGGCGACGAGGTGGAGGCCATCGTGGTCCGGGTCAACGACCAGGAGGGCGTGGTCACCCTGTCCAAGCGCCGTCTGGACGTGGACAAGCACTGGGAGGAGATTGAGGCCGCCCGGGAGAATGAGACCGTCCTGGAGGGCGTGGTCACCGAGGACAACAAGGGCGGCGTCGTGGTGTCTGTGAAGGGCATCCGGGTGTTCGTCCCCGCCTCTCAGACCGGCCTGCCCCGGGAGACTCCCATGAGCACCCTGGTCAAGGAGAAGGTCCGCGTCATCATCACCGAGGTCAACCGTGCCCGCCGCCGCGTGGTGGGCTCCATCAGCCGCGTCATCCGCGCTGAGCGCGCCGCCGCCGCTGAGAAGGTCTGGGCCGAGATCGAGGAGGGCAAGCACTACACCGGCACCGTGAAGTCCCTGACTTCCTACGGCGCTTTCGTGGACATCGGCGGCGTGGACGGCATGGTCCACATCTCCGAGCTGTCCTGGAGCCGCATCAAGCACCCCTCTGAGGTGGTGAAGGTGGGCGACACCGTGGACGTGTACGTCATCTCCTTCGACACCGAGAAGAAGAAGATCTCTCTGGGCATGAAGGACCGCAGCCAGGACCCCTGGACTGTGTTCACCACCACCTATCAGGTGGGCGACACCGCCAACGTGCGCGTGGTCAAGCTGATGCCCTTCGGCGCCTTTGCCGAGGTGGTGCCCGGTGTGGACGGCCTGATCCACATTTCCCAGATCGCCGACCACCGCATCGAGAAGCCCGGCGACGTGCTGGCCGAGGGCGACAAGGTGGACGTGAAGATCACCGACGTGGATATGGAGAACAAGAAGGTCTCCCTGTCCATCCGCGCCCTGCTGGAGGAGGGCCCCGCTGACGAGGAGCCCGCCGAGGACGAGGAGTAATCTCCCGCTCAAATAAGAGATGAGAACGCGCTGTCCGTTTGGACGGCGCGTTCTTTTTGCAAAAATCCCCGATCTCGGCAGGAACCGGGCGGCCCGGTGTGCCGCCCCTACCAATGGGGCCCGAAGCCTGATTCCATATCCGTCACAGGCGACCGCAAGGGTCGCCCCTACGGTGGCAGAAATCTCCAGGGCGGGCGGCTGATAGCCGCCCCTACGGCAAATCCGGATTTCGTAGGGGCCGGCCCCAGACCGGCCCGTCGTATCCTAGAACGTCGGGAGGGGCGAGCCCCACCCCTACGGGTTTTAAGAACACTTTCTAAATTTGGGTAGGGGAGGCCCTTGGGCCTCCCGCCATAGATGATTCGGACCAAAAGTCACCCTCATCCGCCCCCTTTCGAGCCACCGTCTCCTTAGAAGGGAGAAGGCTCGGGCTGCTGATAGCCGCCCCTACGGGCAAACACCAAAGCCGTCCCTTCTTTTCGTAGGGGCCGGACACTGGCCGGCCCGCCCAGGTATGAAACACGGTTCCGGGACGGGCGGGGAGGACACCCGCCCCTACGGCGTAATCCGCATCAGAAGCGTTAGTTCGGCAAAGCCAAGCGCGGAAGTGGAACCGCATCACCCCTAATTTTTGCAAACCCAGGGCCCAGTGGCCCGACAGAAATCTAGAGCGTCACTCAGATTTTATGCGCCGGAAATTTCGCAGTACCAAACAGGAATGCGTACCCCGTAATAGGGGTCCGGGGAAAGGCGACTATGAGCACGAAGTGCTCATCGGAGCCGACCCCTATCCCCTCTGTCCCTTCGGGACATCTCCCCTTGATAAGGGGAGTCAGCCCCGGCGGCGTTTTGGGTCATCTCCCCGTGCCTCCCGGCGAAGCCCAGCAAAGCGGGTTCGCCGGGAAGAGGAGGAGCAAGGGAGCGGTCGCAGTTTTCGCTGCTAAGCGGAAACGGAGACAAGTGGACTTTGCGACGACGAGCCGCCGCGGGCAAAGTCACTCGCCGCCTGCAGGCGGCGAAACTCCCTTCGCAGCAAACCGGCGAAACCTGGAGCGGCGCTCCACCTCTGCGAAGCGTGTTTGAGAAAGAGTGTAAAAATGTTAAAATTAAGGAATAATTCTGGAGAACTCCCCAGAGAACTTGTCAAAGTCCGGAAAACTGGCTATAATATTCTTGGATAAATATCGGAATGTGAAACATGCGCCGGATTCCGGCGAATCAAAACAGAACGGGAGGTGTAAGCAGTGTTTCACATTGGGGACAAGGTTGTCCACCCCATGCACGGAGCGGGCATCGTGGAGAGTATTGTACAGAAGAAGGTCAACGGCGTGACGCGGGATTACTACATCCTATGGCCTCTCTCCATGTGGAGATGACCAACAACTGGAACCGGCGCTACCGGGAGAATATGGAACGGCTCAAGAGCGGCGACCTGTTCCAGGTGGCCCAGGTGGTGAAGGGGCTCATGCTCCGGGATGTGGACCGGGGACTGTCCACCGGGGAGCGGAAGATGCTCCACTCCGCCAAGCAGATCTTGATTTCGGAAATTGTCATGTGCCAGAGCAGCAGCTATGAGGACGTGGAGGAGCGGATCAACCAGGCCCTAGCGTAATCGTATAGGAGGAAAGCGCATAGATTAGACAAGGGGGAGCCGAAGGGCTCCTCTTTTGCGGAGGAGGAACAAGAGGATGGCAGGTCTTCTTTCCCGGCTGGGCCGGAAGAAATCGGTACATATCTG
>CASFKT010000096.1 GCA_949295195.1 uncultured bacterium
GCTGGTCAGCCAGGTCATCAGCAATGTGCCAGCCGCCATGCTCCTGTCCGGGTACAGCAGTGATCTGCGGGAGCTCATCGTGGGGGTGAACGTGGGAGGCCTGGGGACCCTCATCGCCTCCATGGCCAGCCTTATCTCCTACAAGCAGGTGGCGGGGCAGTACCCCAGCTTGAAAAAGCGGTATCTGGTGATGTTCACGCTGATCAACGCGGCGTTTCTGCTGGTGCTGATCTGGCTCTGATGAGAGAATCTTGGAATGAGAATGAAAAGACTGGAAAGGAAAATCCCTTTCCAGTCTTTTGCTGTTTTGGATTTTCTACGACTCCAGAGGGGCGGTGAGACACAGGGTCTGTGCGTTGATGGTCAGATACAGGGTGGCATCCCGGCTCCCATCGGCGTATTCCGTGACCCCGTACACCCCATAACCCTCCGGCTGGTCCGGAAACACCAGGGTGTAGATCTGGGCGTTGGGGGCCGCATCCTCGGCGGGGGCGAGGGTGCCGGTGTACGTCTCCCCGGCGGCGTGATCGGTGAGGGTGATGGTCCCGCCCTCCAGCTGGGCTGTGAGGTTCAGCCGGGGGACGTTTTGGATGGAGGTCCCCTCCGCCGCAGCCAGAATGTCTCCGTTTTCCTGGGACTGGAGGGTCTGGGCGGTCCAGGTCAGACCCTCCGGGATGCCGGAGGCGGAGGCTCCGCCACACCCGGCCAGGAGCACCAGGGCAAAGGCACATAAAAGAGTGCGCAGTTTCATTTCAGTCTCCTTTCCAGCCGCCAGACCTGGACGGCCAGTACAATGCAGACAATCAGGGCAGCCAGTTGGGTGAGCAGATAGAACTGGGGTGGAAAGGCAGTATCCGAGGCAGATACATAGATCTGGGTAGGGCCATCTGCGCCGCCGATCACGCCGATGCTGGTAGACGGAAGGATCTGAGCCAGGAGAATGGTACCCCAAGGCAGACAGGAGAGCAGGCTCCAGATCCCGATCCCCGTGAGCAGCCACCGGAACAGCTTCAGATACCGCCGGGCGGTGTTCTTTTGGGACTGCTCCATGGCCTGGACTGCCGCCTGCCCCGCCTCCTCCTTGGTGAGGGTGGGGGAGGGGGTGCGCTCTCCCTGGAGGAGCTCCACCAGGGAGACGTTCAAAACCTGGGCCAGAGTCTCCAGCAGCTTCAGGTCTGGAAACCCCTTGCCTGTCTCCCACTTGCTCACCGCCTTGTCGGTGACGTGGAGCCGCTCCGCCAGCTCCTTTTGGGTGAGATTCTGTTCCTTGCGGAGCTGGGCCACAAAGCGGCCGAACTGGATGTTGTCCAAGGAAATCGCTCCTTTCATTCCCTGCTATCATAGCGCATCCCCTGAAAAATGGCAACCTACCAAAAGTAGAGCGGCGCGGCTGGGCCTGAGAGGGGGATAGGAGCCGTCGGTTCGGGTCATGCTAAGGCGTATCGGAACAGAAGGAGGCGCATAATATGGAAGAACAGCACACCATGGAGCCCAGAGGCGAGGACACGGGGAGCCAGTCCATTTTGGAGTTTGGCTCCTCCCTGATCCAGTCCAAGCGGGGGACCATCCATGTGCTCACCATCGTGGGACAGATCGAGGGGCACCAGGTGCTGCCCCCCACCAGCAAGAGCACCAAGTATGAACACGTCATGCCCCTGCTGGCCCTGGTGGAGGAGAGCGACGAGATTGACGGCCTGCTGGTGCTGCTGAACACGGTGGGGGGCGACATTGAGGCGGGGCTGGGCATTGCGGAGCTCATCGCCAGCATGTCCAAGCCCACCGTCTCCCTGGTGCTGGGGGGAGGGCACTCCATTGGAGTGCCCCTGGCGGTGTCCGCCAAGCGGTCCTTCATCGCCCCCTCGGCGGCCATGACCATCCACCCGGTGCGTCTCAACGGCCTGGTCATCGGGGTGCCCCAGACCTTCTATTACTTTGAGCGCATCCAGGAGCGCATCACTCAATTTGTAGTGGCAAACAGCAGGATAAAGCGGGATCGCTTTACAAAGCTGATGCTCCAGACCGGGGAGCTGGCCGCCGATGTGGGCAGCGTCATCTACGGCGAGGAGGCGGTGGAGCTGGGCCTGATTGATGAGATCGGCGGTTTGTCCGACGCCCTGACATGTCTCCACAAGATGATCGAGCAACGGAAGAGCGACGCCGCCGCCTCGCCGTAGGGTCCCCATCGCAGATGGGGCGGCGCGGAAGCGCCGTACAAGCGTTTTGTCTTTGACAAAACCTTGCAGACGGCGGAATTTACTTCCGCCGTCTGAATAAAAAAGAAAAGGGGCCCCCATGGGACCTGTCCCATGGGGAGCAGGAGGCGGTGGGGCTGGGTCTGATTGATGAGATTGGTGGTTTGTCCGACGCCCTGACATGTCTCCACAGGATGATCGAGCGGCGGAACCGGGAGAAACCGGCGGGATTGCGGGATGATCCGGCTCTCTGACCGGCCTCCGCAGGATGGCGTCGGAGGGAGGCCGGGGAGGAAGGGCCGGGCTGAGCGCCGGGGAAGGAGGCGCAGGGCGGGGAAAATTCAGGAAACGGGCCGCTGCAAACGGGTATTTTTTCCAAATGGGAGCGGAAGATTCTGAAAAAAACAGGGAGAAAAGGAAACAGAATCATAAGTTGACAAGTAAAAATACTTTATAGAATGTGAGCGAGAAATAAAATTGACAATTTTTTAAATGAGTGTATAATTTATACAAGCTTTGCCCCTTTTCGGCCAGATTCGACGGGGCAGGTGTGTGTTGTGTGAGATTTTGAAAAATGCATATTGTTGCAGATTTGAGGAGAGTGTGTGTGTTTATGAGGAGACGAGCACGAATGGGGACCTCACTGGCCTTGTCCCTGCTGCTGTGCGGGTGCAGCACTCTGCCCGCCCAAGCGGTGGAAGCGGCGCCGGATTTCCAGGACAGCGCCTATGTCCAGGAGGACGGCCGGGTCTGGGTCCGGTTTGACGCCAACGGCGGTTCCGGAACTCTTCCAGACAGCATGGCCGCTCAGAAGGGGGAGGGGCTGACCCTGCCTTCGGCTCAGCTGACGGTACGGATTGATGGTGAGACGCTGCGATTTGTGGGCTGGTCCACCAGTCTGACGGACGCCCTTCCGGAATATGAGCCGGGCAGCGTCATCACCCTGGGGGAGGATACCACCCTGTACGCGGTGTACGCCTCCGGGGAGTGTCGGGTCACCTATCGGGTGGACGGCATGACCATTACCGAGGAGGTAAAGCTGGGGGAGACCCCCAATGAGGTCCCCGCGCTGCCCGATGGCTATGTGGGCTGGGTGAGCGGAAGCGGAGCGGTGGTGGACCCGGCCTCCACCCAGATCTGGGGGGACCAGACCTTCACCGCCTATGGGTCCATCACCCTGAACACCTGGGACCACAGCAAGTACATGGACGGCTCCAGCGACGGCCTGTTCCACCCCGGCCAGTATATGACCCGGGCCGAGGTGGCCCAGGTCCTCTACGGTCTGCTGGCGGAGGAGTCGGGTGCCCGGGTGTCCTACTCGGATGTGTCCGACAGCATGTGGTACGCCGAGGCCATTGAGTCTCTGGGGGCCATGGGCATCCTGGACTGTGAGGCGGGTTCCGCCTTCCGTCCCAACGCCGCCATCTCCCGGGGGGAGTTTGCCCTGATGCTCAGCCACTTCATCTCCGGGACCGGGAATCTGGAGACCTTTGTGGACGTGCCTGCGAGCAGCCGGTACTATGAGGCCATCGGCGCCGCCGCCGCGGAGGGCCTGTTCAGCGGCTATGCCGACGGCACCTTCCATCCGGACGCCGCCCTCACCCGGGCTCAGGCCACGGTGGTGTTCAACAACCTGCTCCACCGGGAGCCGGACACCTCGGCCATCGCCAGCAATCCCAACGTCCGCCTGTTCCCCGACGTGCCCACCGACTACTGGGCCTACGGGGAGATTATGGAGGCCACCATCTCCCACGCCTACAACAGCAGCGCAGGGCGGGAGACCTGGACCCAGGTGACTGCTGAGCGCACCGCCCTGTCCGACGGCTACTACCGCATCAACGGCCGGCTCTACCGGGTGCAGAACGGCATGTTCCTGCGCAATACCACGGTGGACGGCTTTACATACGACGCTCAGGGGCGGTACACCACCGGCTCCGCCGCCCTGGATACCAAGCTGAACAACATCGTGGAGAGCCGCACCAACAGCTCCATGACCCGGGATCAGAAGCTCCGGGCCCTCTATAACTATGTGCGGGACAACTTCACCTATCTGAAGCGGCCTCTGGTGTCCAAGGGGCAGACCGGCTGGGAGGCCTCCTACGCCGAGGAGTTCCTGAACCTGGGCCGGGGCAACTGCTACAGCTTCTCCGCCACCTTTTGCCTGCTGGCCCGGGAGCTGGGCCTGCCGGCCTACACAGTGGTGGGCGGTCTGGGCGCCAGCAACAGCCCCCACGGCTGGGTGGAGATCAACCTGGACGGCACTACCTATATGTTTGATCCCCAGTTGGAGTGGCGCTACCTCCACGACTATGGGCGCACAGGCTATAATCTGTTTAAGATGCTGCCCAGTAAGGCCCGATTCACCTACATCCGTTGACCGGACACCTGAGGACACGATAGAAACATGGTATTTAGTTCGCCCATTTTCCTGTTCGTCTTTCTGCCGGTGACCTATCTGGGATACCGGATTCTGCCGGGACTGCCCCTGCGCAACGCCTGGCTCACCCTGGCCAGTCTGGTGTTTTTCTCCTTTGGACAGCTGCCCTACCTGGTGCTGCTGCTCATCAGCGTGCTGATCAACTATCTCTTCGGACTGTGGCTTCAATCCGGGGAACGCCACCGCCGTCTGGCCGCGGGCCTGGCGGCGGCGGCCAATCTCTCCCTTCTGGGCGTGTTCAAGTATGTGGACTTTCTCATCTCCACCTTCAACAGTCTGTCCGGAGCGGAATTGGCCCTCACCGGCATTGTGCTGCCCATCGGCATCTCCTTCTACACCTTCCAGGGGATGAGTTACGTCATCGACGTGTACCGCCACCCGGAGTGGGGCACCCGGAATCCAGGCAAGCTGCTGCTGTACATCTCCTTCTTCCCCCAGCTCATCGCCGGCCCCATCGTCATCTACCACGACGTGGCCGACCAGATCGACCGGCGGGAGCTGACAGCGGAGAAGACCCTGTACGGCCTGCGCCGGTTCATTCTCGGCCTGGGGAAGAAGATGCTTTTGGCCAACTCCACCGGAGAGATCGCCGACGCGGTGTTTGCCATGACGGCCCCGGAGTTGGACTTCCGGCTGGCCTGGCTGGGGGCGGTGTGCTACACCCTGCAGATCTACTTTGACTTCAGCGGCTACAGCGACATGGCCATCGGCCTGGGCCGGATGTTCGGCTTTCGGTTTTTGGAAAACTTCGACCTGCCCTACACCGCCAAGTCCATCAAGGAGTTCTGGCGGCGGTGGCACATCTCTCTCAGCTCCTGGTTCCGGGACTATCTGTACATCCCCCTGGGGGGCAACCGGAAGGGAGCGGCCCGCACCAATCTCAATAAATTCATCGTCTTTTTCGCCACGGGCCTTTGGCATGGGGCTAACTGGACCTTTGTGCTGTGGGGCCTGTGGCATGGTCTGTTCTCCACTCTGGAGGGGGTGGGGGCCATCCCAAAACGCCTGCGGGAGTCCCGGCTGGGCCATGTGTACACCATGCTGGTGGTCATCCTGGGCTTCACCCTGTTCCGGGCGGACACCCTCGCCGACGCGGGGGTGATGTTTGCGGCCATGTTCACCGGATTTTCCATTGATCCGGCCAACACCCTGGCCCTTATCGCCCTGCTGGACGCCAAAGCGGTGTTCCTCCTGGTGACCGCCCTGCTCTTTGCCTTCGGCATCCCCCAGTGGGCGTGGCGGCAGCTTCAGCAGCGGGGCCTGCCCCAGCGAGCGGGGACAGCGGCCGCGGCCGTGGGGTACAGCGCTCTGTTCGGCGTGAGCGTGCTCACCCTGGCGGGGGCCACCTTCAACCCCTTCATCTATTTTCAGTTTTAAAGAGGGGGACGGGACATGACACAAAAGACAAACGCGCGCATTGCCATCACCGCCTTTCTGGCGGCCTGCCTGATCCCCTCGGCGGGGATGCTCCTGCTGCCCCAGGGGGAGGCGGCGGCCAACCAGACCCTGGCTCCCGCGCCCCGGCTCTTTCTGGACCGACTATGTGGCCGACCACTTCGCCTTCCGGCAGGAGATGATCACCGCCGGAGCCGCCCTGGACGCGGCGGTATTCCACGTGTCGTCTGAGGAGGACGTGGTGCTGGGACAGGAGGACTGGCTCTTCTACCGGGAGACCCTGGACGACTACCTGCACACCAACCCCCTGAGCGAGCAGCAGCTCTTTGGGGCGGCCCGCACCCTGGCCCTGCTCCAGGAGTACGCCCAGAGCCGGGGAGCCCGGCTGTACGTCACCGTGGCTCCCAACAAGGCCAGTCTCTACCCGGAGTACCTGCCCAATGTGGGAGAGCCCCTGGAGGGGGAGGACGACATCGACCGGCTGGTCCCCTATCTGGAGGGGCAGGGAGTGCCCTACATCGACCTGTTTGCCCCCTTCCGGGAGAGGGATGAGGTCCTCTACTATCACACCGACTCCCACTGGAACATGCGGGGGGCGGCCTTGGCCCACGACACCCTCATCGCCGGGCTGGGCAAGACCGACCAGGAGCCCTTCTTTGACGGCTCTTATCATCTTGAGGAGCCCCACCTGGGGGACCTCTATGAGATGGTTTTCCCCACCGGAACGAAAACGGAGGAGGACGCGGCCTACGACCGGGAATTTGCCTTCTCCTACGCCCGGCCCATCCGCAGCGCCGAGGACCAGTTTATCCAGGCGGAGAACCCGGAAAAAAGCGGCAGCCTGCTCATGTTCCGGGACTCCTTCGGCAACCTGCTGCATCCCTATTTGGCGGACGCCTACGGACAGTCCGCTTTCTCCCGGGCCATGCCGTACACCATGTCCCTGCTGGACCAGACCGGGGCGGACACGGTGCTCAT
>CASFKT010000097.1 GCA_949295195.1 uncultured bacterium
AAGCACGGCTATGACACCCGGGACTACAACCGGCTGGACCCCCGGCTGGGCACCAACGAGGACCTGGCCCAGGTGTGCCGGGCCTTCCACGACGCGGGGCTGCGGGTGATGCTGGACGGGGTATTCAACCACGTGGGCCGGGGTTTCTGGGCCTTCCGGGACGTGCAGGAGAAGAAGTGGGACAGCCCCTACAAGGACTGGTTCCACATCGACTTTAACGGCAACACCGACCGGAACGACGGCTTCTGGTACGAGTGCTGGGAGGGCCACAGCGAGCTGGTGAAGCTGAACCTCCACAACCCGGCGGTGGTGGAGCACCAGTTCCAGGCCATCCGCGGCTGGGTGGAGCAGTTCGGCATCGACGGCCTGCGTCTGGACGTGGCCTACTGCCTGCCCATCGACTATCTCAAGCAGCTGCGGGCCTTCACCGACACCCTGAAGCCCGACTTCGTGCTCCTGGGCGAGGCCCTTGGGGGCGACTACAACCAGTGGATGGGGCCGGACAAGTGCCACTCGGTCACCAACTACGACTGCTTCAAGGGCCTTTGGTCCAGCTTCAACGACCAGAATCTGTTTGAGATCGGCCACAGCCTGGCCCGGCAGTACGGGCCGGAGCCCTGGACCCTCTACAAGGGGGCCCACCTGCTGTCCTTCGCGGACAACCACGACGTGACGAGACTGGCCTCCAAGCTCACCGAGCCCAGGCATATCCCCCTGGCCTACGCCATTTTGATGGGGATGCCGGGCACTCCCGCCCTGTACTACGGCAGCGAGTGGGGGATCAAAGGGGAGAAGGGGGCCCACAGCGACGACGAGCTGCGCCCCGCCCTGGAACAGCCGGAGTGGAACGACTTGACCGGCTGGATCGCCAAGCTGACCGCCGCCCGGCGGGGCAGCCCGGCCCTGTGCAATGGCAGCTACCGCAATGTGCTCCTCACCAACCGGCAGATCATCTTCGAGCGGAAGACAGAGGGGGAGCGGGTGCTGGTGGCGGTGAACGCCGACGGGGAGCCCTATGTGGCCCACTTCGACGCGGGCTGCGGCCTGGCCTGGGACCTGATCACCGGAGAACAGCACGACTTCGGCGGCGGCAGCGAGCTGCCCCCCTACAGCGCCTATTACTGGAAGATGGAGCGCTGACCCCGCCGCGCCAGAAATAGAAAAATGCGCCGCCTCCGGGCGGCGCATTTTTGCATATTATGTTTTAGGACTGAAACCGGTTTTCCGCCTTCCACTGGCGCTCCTTCCAGACCGCCCGCACCACGTACAGCAGGAGGAGCAGCACCCAGGAGAGTGCCTCCGCCCAGGCGATCACCATATTGGCGAAGAAGACCACCAGGGTATAGGACAGGACGATCCGGCAGACCAGGGAGGCCATCCCCGCCAGACTGGAGTAGACCACATCCCCCATCCCCTCCAGATAGCTGCGCACCGCGTTGGCCAGTCCATAGACCACATAGAAACAGGCGATCCGGCGGAAAAAGGCGTCCCCGATGGAGACGGCTTCCGGGCCGGCCCCGAACAGGGCAATCAGCTCCCCGCCGGTGGGGATCACCAGCACGGTGAGCAGCAGGGAGACCGCCGCCATCACCGCCGTGCCCACCCGGAAGATGCTCCGGGCCCGCAGATTCTGTCCGGCCCCGCAGTTCTGGGCCACCAGGGTGGAGATGCCGGAGCCCAGGTTGAGAATGGGCACCATGACGATGGAGTCCACCCGGTAGGCGGTGGTCACCGCGGCCACCGTCTGGGTGCCGAAGCCGTTCATAAAGTTCTGCAAAATCAGGCTGCCCACCGAGCTGACGCTGGACTGGAGCATGGGTGGAATGCCAAAGCGGCACCCCCGGACCAGCATGGCCCGGTCAAAGGACTGCCGCCCGGGCCGGAAGCGGAGGAGGGGGTACTTTGCGATGCCGTAGCCGGTCAGAAACACCGTCATGGCCGCCTGGGCGATCACGGTGGCAATGGCCGCCCCGGCCACGCCCCAGCCCCAGATGGCCACAAACAGCACGTCCAACGCCACATTCACCACCGAGGAGAGGAGAACGGCATAGAAGGGAGCCCGGCTGTCCCCAATCCCCCGGAGGGCGGCGGAGTACACGTTGTAGACCGCCAGAAAGGGCACGCCGGCCAGGACGATGCCCAGGTAGTCCGTGGCCAGGGGGAGCGCCTCCCGGGTGGTGTGGAGCAGGCGCAGAAGCTCCTCCGCAAAGCAGATACCCAGGGCGGCCAGGATCAGGAAGATTCCGCCCAACACCCAGAGAAAGGTGGAGAGAATCCGGCGGATGTCCTCCAGCTCCCTGGCGCCGAATTTCTGGGCAAACAGAATGGACAGGCCCAGGGTAAAGCCGGTACCGCCGCCAGGGCCAGCTCCCCCACCACGTTGCCCACGATGAAGGCGTCCGCCCAGTTGTAGAGCTGCTGGAGAATCCCGCTGAGCATCAGGGGCAGACTGAACTTTACCAGAATATACGCCAGGTGTCCGAAGCTGTCCCGGTTTTCCAACGCTGCCATGCCGCGCCTCCCTTCCAGAAAAAAACCGCATGCAATAGCCTTGCATACGGTAGGTGCTCACCCGCTGATCTTCCATGTAAGGGACAGTATACCAGGAAATGCCTCAAAGCGCAAGGAAAAGTGGGACTTATGTCCCCCCGGCGGACGGAGGTCCGCCGGGGGAGCGGGTCACAGAATGATCATGGCGTCTCCAAAGCTGAAGAACCGGTAGCGCTCCCGCACCGCCTCCTCATAGGCGGCCAGCACGTGCTCCCGCCCCGCCAGGGCGGAAACCAGCATGATGAGGGTGGACTCGGGCAAATGAAAGTTGGTGATGAGGCCGTCCAGCACCTTGAACCGGTAGCCGGGGTAGATGAAAATATTGGTCCACCCCGCCGACTCCTTCAGCGTCCCGTCCTCCGCGGCGAAGCTCTCAATGGTGCGGCAGGAGGTGGTGCCCACGCAGATGACCCGGCCACCGTTTTTCCGGGTCTCGTTGATGGTCTGGGCCACGTCGGCGGAGATCATGCAGTACTCCGAGTGCATCTCGTGCTCCGAGATGTCCTCCGCCTTCACCGGGCGGAAGGTGCCCAGACCCACGTGGAGGGTGACATAACACAGCTTCACCCCCATGTCCTCCACCTGCTTTAAAAGCTCCGGGGTGAAGTGGAGGCCGGCGGTGGGGGCGGCGGCGGAGCCGTTGATCTTGGAGTAGACGGTCTGGTACCGCTCGCTGTCCTGGAGCTCCTCCTTGATGTAGGGGGGCAGGGGCATCTTGCCCAGCTCCTCCAGCACCTCCAAAAAAATGCCCTCATAGTGGAAGCGTACCAGCCGGTTGCCACCGGACACCTCCGCCTCCACCGTGGCGGTGAGACGGCTCCCGTCCCCAAAGACCACCTGGGCCCCGGGCTTCAGTTTCCGCCCCGGGCGCACCAGGCACTCCCACAGGCCGTCCCCCTTGTCGGTGAGGAGGAGGACCTCACAGGCCCCGCCCCCGGGCAGCCGGTGGCCGATGAGCCGGGCGGGGAGCACCCGGGAGTTGTTCAGCACCAGGCAGTCCCCCGGCCGGAGGAACTGGGGCAGGTCGTAGAAGTGGTGGTGGGAGACGGCCCCTTTCAAGTGTCCTTCGCCTTTCTGTTCCAAAATTTGCCCCGCGCCCCTCCGGGGGAGGCTGGCGCGGAATGGAGAGACGCCGAAAAAGCATTCGGCAAGGGGTGTTCCCGCCCCCAGGGGAGCGGGAACACCGATCAGAGATAGATTTACTGGACGTATGTACCGGGGTAGTAAAACTCGATGATTTCCTCATAGGTGAAGCCCCGCTCCGCCATGGCCCAGGCCCCGTACTGGCTCAGGCCCAGCTGGTGGCCGTTGCCGGAGCCCTGGAAGGTGTAGGAGCTGCCGCTCACCGTCACCTGGGTGCCGGAGGGGGTGTCCGTGCCGGAGCCGCCGCTGGAGGCGGCGTCCTCCACCGAAGTGATGCTGCCCGAGCCGGAGATGGCGTACAGGCCGTCCAGGCCCGCCTGGCTCAGGGAGCCGGAGCCGCTGATCACCGTGTAGGTGCCCTGGGAATCCAGGGAGGTGGAGCCGTTGGCCGTGAGGCCGCCGCCGGAACCGGAGGTCGTCCCGGACCCGGAGGAGGCCGCCTGGCCGTTGACGGTGAACCGGATGGAGGAGATGCCAAAGACGGAGCGCATGCTGCTGGGGCGGATGGTGTCGCTCCCGCCGTCCTGGTAGTTCACCCGCACCTGGATGACGTTGCCCAGGTCTGAGTAGGTGAGGGTCAGCGATTCGATGCCGCTGGAGGCGTCGTAATCATAGTTCTCCAGCCGCTGGGCCAGCTCCGAGCTGGTGTAGGACACCGTCCAGGAGGAGTAGCTGTTTTTGCTGGCCATGTCCGCCTCGTAGGGGTCCTCCACGCCGCACAGGTAGGGGTACTGCTCCAGAGAGGTGCCCCACACGTTATACACGCTCTCGCTGGCTCCCCCGTGGCTGGAGGAGTAGAAGGCCTCAATGACCTGCCCGTCGTACCAGGCGTACTCTCCGGCCGTCTCGTCCACCGCCTGGTCGGTGCGCTCGGTGGCCTGGTAGGAGGAGCTGTTTGTCCCCGCGCCGTAGTAGGCCTGACAGTCGGTGGTATTGCACACGTCGAAGTGGTAGGAGGTGTGCTTTCCGCTGTGGATGTTGATGTAGGCGTAACTGCGGGCGCACACAGCCTGGACTTTCAGGGCCTCCAGGGGCCAGCTGCTGCTCATCTCATAGGGGACGACCCCCTTGATGTAGGTCTCCAGGTCCACGATGTTCACCACCGTCAGATCGCCGCCGCCGATGCGCTCATAGCGGAAGCCGCCGTAGTACCGGTATCCCTTGAACCAGGTGCGCACCGTGTCCTCACCGGTGACGTCGGGCATCACGCCCAGGGCCAGCGCGTCCCCTCCGTCAAACTGGAACAGGATCTCCGCGGTTCCGGTGCGGGTGACGTTGACGGCGTAGGAGCTGGTGCCTGCCACCGTGCCGCCCAGGCTCTGGGCGGCGTCCTCCGCCTCCTGCCGGCTGGTGTAGGAGCCGGCGCGCACCTGGTAGTCCCCGTCGATCCAGGCCACAAAGCCGTCCCGGTACTCCTGGGCGTCGGCGGCGGCCTGCTCATAGGAGCGGTAGCCGCTCTCCACCAGCACGTGGTAGCAGCCGATCACGTCCCCGCCGTTGTCGGAGTTGGAGTAGGAGGTGCCGTTCACCCAGGTGTTCTGGGTCTTGACCATGGTGATCTGGGTCTCGTCCTCGTCTGTCCGGGCCAGCTCCACAAAATCCAGGTCGTCGTCAAAGTAGCCCATGCGGTATCCCGAGCCGTAGCCGGTGTTGTTCTCCAGGTTGGCGTTTACCAGGGCGCCGCTGCCATAGGCCAGGCCCACCCGGACCATCTCGCTGCCGCTCCCCGCCGCCAGGGCGGTGGAGAGGGCCAGGACCACCGCTAGAAGAACGGCGGCAAACTGCATAAAGAATCGTCTCATAGCTTCCTTGATTTCTCCGTTTCTGATGATTCGCTCTCTTGACACCCACCGGCAAACATGATAGGATAATTTCAAGTTTGCATGATAGAGGTCGCGGCCGACATGAGTACGCGTGGCCAGGGAGCCGGTTCCCGTCCACCCACGCCCAAAGGGAAGGCCGCCGAAGGGTTTTCCTCTCGCACCGGAACGGAGGGCCCTGGTCGCCGGGTCAACAGCTCTGCGACTGTCATCAGGGCGGTTCCCTGATGGAGCGCTGTCTGCTTTTGTGAATATTTTGCCGGCTGTGGGCGGTTTCGGCCACAGCTGACATTATAGTACAAAATCAGCCGCTTGAAAAGCCGCTGATTTCTTTTTTTCTCTGGGCCATGTTTGAAAAATGTCAGCACGCCCAAACAGCGGGTCTTTTCCCGCCATGCTGCGTTAATTTTCCTTGCAATCCACCAAGGATTGCTGCGTCAAATTGCCTTGCCTGGCGAAAAAATCCCTCGCCGTTTGGGCATGTTTCCATTTTCAAACAAGGCTTGGTTTTGTCTGGAACCCCGGACACCGAACATTCAATGGGGCCATAGAATGGCCTGAACCACTTGGGAGGTATTTCTTATGAAACAGTACAAAGTCGGAATTATCGGCGGCACCGGCATGGTGGGCCAGCGCTTCGTCACCCTGATGGAGAAGCACCCCTGGTTCCAGCTTACCGCCATCGCCGCCAGCCCCCGCTCCGCGGGCAAGACCTATGAGGAGGCGGTGAAAAACCGCTGGGCCATGACCACCCCCATCCCCGAGGAGGCAAAGAACCTGGTGGTGCTGGACGCCCAGGCGGACATTGAGAAGATCGCCGGTCTGGTGGACTTTGTGTTCTGTGCCGTGGATATGAAGAAGGACGAGATCCGCGCCCTGGAGGAGGCCTACGCCAAGGCCGAGTGCCCGGTGGTGTCCAACAACTCCGCCCACCGCTGGACCGAGGACGTGCCCATGGTGGTGCCCGAGATGAACCCGGAGCACCTGGAGGTCATTGCCGCCCAGAATCATCGCGGTGAAGTCCAACTGCTCCATCCAGTCCTACGCCCCCGCTTTCCATCCCCTGATGAAGTACGGCATTGAGAAGGCCCTGGTGTGCACCTATCAGGCCATCTCCGGCGCGGGCAAGACCTTCGAGCGCTGGCCCGAGATGGTGGACAACGTCATCCCCTACATCGGCGGCGAGGAGGAGAAGAGCGAGCAGGAGCCCCTGAAGATCTGGGGCAAGGTGGAGGACGGCAAGATCGTCAAGGCCGCCGGCCCCGACATCACCGCCCAGTGCTTCCGGGTGGCCTGCCTGGACGGCCACATGGCCGCCGTGTTTGTGAAGTTCCAGGAGGGCAAGACCCCCTCCATGGAACAGATCAAAGAGGACTGGGCCAATTTCAAGGGCCGTCCCCAGGAGCTGGAGCTCCCCTCCGCCCCCAAACAGTTCCTCCACTACTTTGAGGAGCCCGACCGGCCCCAGACCCGTCTGGACCGGGATCTGGAGGGCGGCATGGCCGTCTCCCTGGGCCGCCTGCGCCCCGACAGCCAGTATGACTACAAGTTTGTGGGCCTGAGCCACAACACCCTCCGGGGCGCCGCCGGCGGCGCGGTCCTGCTGGCCGAGCTGCTGTGCGCCGAGGGGTATATCCAGCCTAAGTAATATACAGCATCTCCCGCCCCGCAGGGGCGGGAGATGAAGAAATAAGTGTGTTATCTGAATCGAAACGAAGAAAGGGTGTTTTCTATGCGGACTCCTGTCTTTACCGGCAACTGCGTGGCCATCGCCACCCCCTTTGACACCAACGGCAACATCAACTACGACGCCTTCGGCCGCCTCATCGACAATCAGATCGAGGGGGGCGTGGACGCCATCTGCGTGTGCGGCACCACCGGCGAGTCGGCCACCATGACCATCCGGGAGCACATCGCCGTGGTGGAGTACTGCGTCAAGCGGGTGAACCACCGGGTGAAGGTCATCGCCGGCGCGGGGAGCAACGACACCTCCGCCGCCGTCTATCTGTCTCTCCACGCCCAGGACTCCGGGGCGGACGCGCTGCTCCACGTTACCCCCTACTACAACAAGTGCAGCCAGGCGGGGCTTGTGAAGCACTATGAGTACATCGCCGACCGCACCGAGCTGCCCATCATCCTCTACAACGTGCCCAGCCGCACCGGCGTGTCCTTTACCGCCGAGAGCTATCAGATCCTCTCCCAGAACCCCAAGATCAACGGCGTGAAGGAGGCCAGCGGCAACTTCTCCCTGCTGGCCCACACCCGCCACTTGTGCGGGGACGACTTCTACGTCTGGTCGGGCAACGACGACCAGGTGGTGCCCATGATGTCCCTGGGGGCCAAGGGCGTCATCTCGGTGGCCTCCAACATCATCCCCGGCGTCATGCGGGAGATGACCCACCTGTGCCTGGACAACGACTTCCAGGCCGCCTCCAAGCTGCAGATCGAGTACATGGACCTGATCGACGCCCTGTTCTGCGACGTGAACCCCATCCCGGTGAAGGAGGCCCTGAACCTGATGGGCATGGAGGCCGGCCCGGTGCGCCTGCCCCTGTGCGAGCTGTCTGAGAAGAACCACGAGCGGCTCCGCGCCGCCATGGCCGCCAAGGGCCTGCTGTAAGCCCTCACTTAACAAAGGAGGTTTTCGCTCCCATGCTGAGAATCATTATTTCCGGCTGCAACGGCCACATGGGCCGGGTGGTGGAGTCCCTGTGCAATGCCGACCCAGAGGTGCAGGTGGCCGCCGGCTTCGACGTGCTGGGCTCCGCCGACCGGGAGTTCCCCGTCTACTCCTCTCCGGCCCAGTTTATCGGGGAGGCGGATGCGGTCATCGACTTCTCCTCCCCCGCCGCCCTGGAGGGTTTGCTGGAGTTTGGTAAGCGGACCAAGACCCCTCTGATTCTGGCCACCACCGGCTACACCCCGGAGCAGGTGGCACAGATCGGAGCCGCCGCCCTGGAGGTGCCCATCTTCCGCTCCGCCAACATGTCCCTGGGCATCAACGTGCTGCTGGAGCTGGTGAAGAAGGCAGCCAGCGTGCTGGGGGACAGCTATGACATCGAGATCGTGGAGCGGCACCACCGCCGGAAGGTGGACGCCCCCAGCGGCACCGCCCTGATGATCGCCGACGCGGCGGCCCAGAGCTGCGGCCACGAGACGGAGTACGTCTTTGAGCGCCACTCGGTCCGCCACCCCCGGGACAAGAAGGAGATCGGCATCTCCGCCGTCCGGGGGGGCACCATCGTGGGGGAGCACGAGATCATCTTCGCCGGCCACGACGAGATCATGGAGATACGCCACACCGCCCTCTCCCGGGAGATCTTCGCCCAGGGGGCCCTGGAGGCCGCCAAGTTTATGGCCGCCGTCAAGGAGCCCGGCCTGTACGATATGAGCCAGCTGGTAAAATAACAAGACATACGGGGACCTCTGCCAACCAGGATGCGCGGCAGAGGTCCTTTTGCAGCATAACAAGTCAGGTTTACTTGACATACTGCCGGAAATGTGGTACTGTGAAGTCAAGCAAACCTAACTTTTGGAGGAGTACATGAGAAGCCGTTTAAAGGAATTTCGGGAACAGCGGGGGCTCACCCAAAAGGAACTGGGGGCCGCAGTGGGGGTATCCCGCCAGGCCATCAATGCGGTAGAGACGGGGAAATTTGATCCCTCCATCTGGCTGGCCCACGACCTGGCCCAGTATTTTGGAGTCACCATTGAGGAGCTGTTTGACTTTACCAGGGAGGAGCGGTAGTATGCATCTGGAAGCGGAAGTATATGGTTTGGTACTGGCTGGCTTTGGGGTTGTGGCACTGTGCACCCTTCTGGCGCTGGTTTATCTGTTCTGGCGGTCCCGTCACCGCGCCATCTTGTGGTTTGGCGGACAGCTGTTTTGTTTGACCGGGGCCTTCTGGTTCTTTTTCCGGGCACTTTGCTCTCCCTATGACCCGCAATTTGTGATGTACTCTGAGGAACAGTCGGTGAATATCGCGTGTGCCGGCCTGTTTTGGGCCCTGAGCATGTTCTGCATGCTGTTCGGGATCTACCGGCTTTTGCGGAAAGGGCCGGTGATCCATCAGTTTTAAGGCACCGGCTTGCAAATACGAACTGCCGCCTGCATTACGGGCGGCAGTTTTTATGTAGGAGGCGGCAGGGTGCCGCCTCTGGAATCAGTAGGTCTGATTGGGGTTGGACTTGTTCTTGGCGTCCTTCCCGGTGGAGTTCTGGGGATTGGCGGTGGGATTCTGGTTCTGGGCCTCGGAGCCGGTGTAGCCCGGGCGCTTCATGCCTTTCTTAGCCATAGCAGGTTCCTCCTTAGTCGTCGCCGCGCAGAAGATTGTCGGCATAGTCTTTCAGGCTGGCCAGTGAGTTGACCCCGTCCGGTCTGGTCTGGATCTGCTCCCGGGCATAGGAGGGGAGGGAGTCAAAATATCGCCGCGCCTCCGGCTCCCCGCGGAGCAGAGCATACAGGTCTTTGTACTGCAACGGATATCACCTCGGTCCCTAGTATGGCCGCTCTGGGGAGGATTATGCCTGCCGCAGAAAAAATTTGCATGCGGCAGTGAAAAGAGGTGCTTGACACTATCGAATATCGATGATATGATAGGGGTGAAGATAGCGATATTCGATATTTCAAAATGGGATTTCTGGAAAAGGAGGTGCCGTACATGGCGCGGGAAAAATTTCAGACCCTCACCGAGCAGATGTTTTACATCCTCCTGGCCCTCCAGGAGGAGCGGTGCGGGGCGGACATCATGGCTCTGGTGGCCCAGATCACCCAGAACCGGGTGACCATCGGCCCGGGGACCCTGTACAACCTGCTGGAGGACTTTTTATCCGCCGGCATGATCATGCAGACCAAGGTGGAGGGGCGCAGGCGCAGCTATGTGCTCACCCAGCAGGGGAAGGACCGGCTGCTGATGGAGAAGCGCCGGCTGGAGCTCATGCTGGCCGACTACCGGCACATGACGGCGGAGCCGTCACAGGAGCTCCGGCAGGGAAATGCCGGATAGTCCGTTCCCATTCAGTTCAGATTTGAGAGGAGGCGTCCCGGGATGAAGCGGAAATATGAACTCAACCCCTATACACCCTGCCAGTTCGCGGACATCCGGGACCATCTGGAGGCCATGGCCCTCCGGGGCTGGCGGCTGGAGCGGATGGAGGAGTACTTCCTGGTCTACCGCCGGGGAGAGCCCAAACCGGTCCGCTACGCCCTGGTATTCCATCCCGAGATGGGCTATCTGGAGCCCGCCCCCACTCCGGAGGGGGAGGTGTACCGGGACTACTGCTGGCAGGCCGGCTGGGAGCCGGTGGCCTTTTGGAGTACGTTCCCCCAAATCGAGGTCTACTGCAATGAGGCGCCCCACCCCATCCCCCTCCAGACCGACCGGTCCATTCAGTGGCGGGTGATGGGGGACTGGCTGAAGCGGCGGTATGTGCCCCGGCTTCAGACGGCGGCGGCCGCGTGCTCGCTGATTTTTCTCCTGTCGGCCATCTTCTGCGCTCTGTTTCTTATTGCCACAGAGGACTGGGCATTTCGGATTCTAACGCTCTGCCTGATTGCCCTTCTGATCTACCTGGCGGCTGTTCCCCTGATCCACCTGGCCAACGCCAACCGCTGGCTCAGCCAGGTGCGCCGGGCGGAGGAGGAGCTGGGGGAGGGACCCGACGGCCGTCTGCCCCCTCTCCTGCGGTGGATGCGCAAGGCGGGCGGTGTGCTCTCTGCCGTCGCCCTCCTATACTGCGTATGGTATATGGCAACTCAGGGCGGCGGCATCCCCAGTCTGGTTCGGAGCGTCGGACAGACGGCGGTCCTCCTCTTGGTGTGGTGGGGAATGGACCGGGCGGAGGACTGGCTGCGCCGCCATGGGCGCTCCCAGGCGGCCAACTGGGTCGGCTGTGGGTTTGTGGTGATCCTCGCGTTTTTCATTCTCCAGCTGCGCAACACTCTGTTCTAGATCTTTCGAAAGGAGGAGGTTCTCAATGAAGCGGCGCTATGAGCTGAATCTGTACACCCCAGACCAGTATAATGATCTGCAAGAGCATCTGGGGCACATGGCTTCCCGCGGCTGGATGCTGGAGAGGATGGAGCAGCACTTCCTGGTCTACCGCCAAAACGTATCCTCGCCCGTCCACTATGCGGTGGCCTTCCATCCGGAAGTGGGAGATATGGACTCTCTCCGCACTCCGGCCCTGGAATTCTATGAGGATCTATGCCGACAGGCCCAGTGGCGGCTGGTGGACACCTGGAGCAAATATCCTCAGATCCAGGTATACGCCACTCAGCAACGGGACCCGGTCCCTCTCCAAACGGATCTGGCTACACATTGGGCGGTGATGGAGGACTGGATGGAAAAACGCTACTGGCCCAAGGTGCAGAGTGACACAGCTTTCGGAAGCCTGCCCAATTTGCTGCTTGCCGCCTTCGCTCTCCTGTGGGTAGTCCAGGGAGAGCTTTCGATTCTCCAAAAGATTCTGTTGATTGGCCTATGCTCCCTCCTGATGATCCAGGTCATTCGGCATTTTTTCACCCTGGTCCACGTCCAGTTCTGGATGGAAGGGGCCCGCCGGGCCCGAGAGACCGGGGCACCCGGACCAGTGGGGCGGCAATCCTGGTGGTACTGGGGACTCACCAGACTGCTGCTGACGCTGGCGGGGGCCGAGTTGTTGCTGTTCCTGCTCTATCTGGGCTGGAACAGTCCGGTCCAGCTGGTCGGTTTTTCTCTGCTGCTTCTGGCAAATGTCCTGAGTGCCTGGCTGTCCGGAAAGCTGCGTCGGCATCTGCGCTGGCAGGAAACCTCCGCACCCCTCAACTATAGTATATTCCTCACTGCAAATATTCTCATGGCCTTGTTTCTCGTTTGGGTACTCAACCGAGTTTTTTAAGGAGGAACCTCCATGAAACGAAAATATGAGCTCAACCTCTATGCACCCTTTCAGTATGAGGACATTCAGGTGCACCTGGAGGAGATGGCGGAGCGGGGCTGGGAGCTGGAGAAGGCCAGCCATCGCTTGTTTGTCTACCAGGCCGCAGAGCCCGG
>CASFKT010000098.1 GCA_949295195.1 uncultured bacterium
AGAGACAGGTCCCGGCGCAGGTAAATGACGGTGGAGTTCTGCCGCATGGGGTCCCAGTTCTCTTTCCTGGTGACGATACCGCCGCCGCAGGCGATCACCCGTCCGGATTCCTTGGAAACCGTGCAGAGAGCCAGATGCTCTCTGATTCGGAAGCCCTCCTCCCCCTCCTGGGCGAAGATCTCCGGGATAGGGCGCCCGGCCGTCGCGGCTATACGCCGGTCCACATCCTCCAGGGGACGGTTCAGGCGGCGGGCCAGCTCCCGGCCGATGGTGGTCTTGCCGCAGCCGGGCATGCCGATGAGCAGCAGGTTGTGCGTTTTCTTCTCCATATTGGCGGTGATTTCAGCCACCCGCCCCTCTGGGATTGGGGCGTCCAGGAACCGCTCCGCCGCCGCCCGGGCCTGGGCCACCAGCATCCCCAGGCCGTTGGCCCACAGCATGCCCCGCCGCTCGCCGTCCAGCAGAAACTGAGTCTTGGCGGGGTTGTAGATCAGGTCAAAGACCCCTTTGCAGCGGGGAAACTGGTCCAAATTCACCGGAGATATGCCAGTGTCGGGGTACATCCCCACCGGGGTGGCATTGACGATATACTCCGCGTCCCGGTGGCGGTCCAGGTTGCCGTAGTTGTCCGGGCCCCGGCGGGAGATGGTGACCACATCCCCAGCCCCCAGGTCCGCCAGCACCGCCCGCACGGTGAGGGAGGCCCCGCCGGAGCCCAGCACCAGCACCTTCTTCCCCCGGACCTGGGCCCCCGCCGACTGGAGCAGGTAGCGGAATCCGTCGTAGTCGGTGTTGTCCCCGTACAGAGAGCCGTCCGGCCGCCGGACGATGGTGTTGACGCTGCCGATGCGCTCCGCCGCCGGGGAGAGTTCCCGGCAGTAGGCCATCACCGTCTTTTTGTATGGGATGGTCACATTCAGCCCCCGGAAGTTCCCCTTCTGGAGAAAGGGGCCCACCTGGTCCGGGGGAAGCTCCACCAGCTGGTAGTCATAGCTCCCCAGCTGTCTGTGGATGGCGGGGGAGAAGCTGTGACCCAGGTGCTCCCCCAGCAGGCCGAACTCCAGACGCTCCGGGACCATCAGCAGATGACCTCGTTGTAGGTGCCCAGGTAGCGGAACTGCTCGCTCTCCTCCTCCAGATCCCGGAACAGCCGCTCCATCTCCGGGGCGTAGACGGAGCACTCCAGGTCGAAGTAAAACATGAACTCAAACTCCCGGTCGGGGAGGGGGCGGCTCTCCAGCTTCCGCAGGTTGATGCCCAGGGAGTAAAACTTGGAGAGCACGTTGTACAGGGAGCCGGGCTTGTGGGGCAGGGTCATCATCAGGGAGGTGCGGTCCGCCCCGGGGTAGATCTCCGGGCTCTTGGAGATGCAGATGAAGCGGGTGTAGTTGTTGTCCTGGTCCTGGACGTTGGTCTGGAGCAGGTTCAGGCCGTACTCCTCCCCGCAGAACCGGGAGGACAGGGCGGCCACGTCGGTGCGGTCGGACTGGGCCACCATGCGGGCGGCCATGGCGGTGTTCTCGGCCACCGTCACCTTGACGCCCTTCAGACCGGCCAGATAGTTGGCGCACTGATTGATGGCCTGCTCGTGGGAGAACACCTCCCGGATGTCCTCCAGCTTGGTGCCGTGCTTGGCCAGCAGGTTGTGGCTCACCTTCAGCCGGGCGGAGCGGACGATGGAGAAGTTGTGGCGGGTCATCAGGTCGTAGATGGCGTTCACCGAGCCGGCGGTGCTGTTCTCAATGGGCAGGATGCCGTACTGGCACATGCCGGTCTCCACCGCCTTGAACACGTGCTCAAAGGTGTTGAAGTACAGGATGGAGGGGGACTTGAAGATGCTGTCGCAGGCGATCTGGGAGTAGGCCCCCTCGATGCCCTGACAGGCCACCACCGCCCGCTGGGGGAACAGATCGGGGGTGGTGTCCAGGGCCCTGCGGATGGTCTCGTACACCTGGGACTTGACCCCGCTGCATTGGTTCTGATAGGAGCGGCCCGCCGCCAGGATGGAGCGGAACACCGACTCGGTGTACTCGGCCAGTTCCTCTCCGGCCTGGGCCCCCACCTTGGCCAGCAGGGCCCGCTCCCGGCCCGCATCCAGGGTGGGCAGGCTGTGTTCCTTCTTATAGGCGGCGATGTCCCTGGAGACGGCCATGCGCTGTTTGAACAACTCCACCAGCTGGGCGTCGATGGAGTCGATTTTCACCCGCAGTTCCTTTAAATCCTCGCTCACGGTGCATTCCTCCTTGTATTTTTATAAAATAATATTTTGATTCGTTATGAAAAATAGGGAAATAACCCCTCAAATCTGGTCGGCATTCCGGTCCAGCAGGGCGTCCAGCAGCACCAGGGCGGTCACCGCCTCCACCACCGGCACCGCCCTGGGGACAATGCAGGGGTCGTGGCGGCCGGTGATTTGCAGGTCCTCCTCTGTCCCAGTGGACAGACGGACGGTATGCTGCGTCTGGGCGATGGAGGGGGTGGGCTTGAAGGCCGCCCGGAAGAGAATGGGCATGCCGCTGGAGATGCCCCCCAGGATGCCGCCGGCGTGGTTGGTCTGGGTGCGGATGGTCCCGTCCTCCACCAGGAAGGGGTCGTTGTGCTCCGAGCCCCGCATGCGGGCGGTTTCAAAACCGGAGCCGAACTCCACCCCCTTCACGGCGGGGATGGCGAACAGGGCGGCGGAGAGCTGGCTCTCCAGCCCCTGAAACATGGGGTTCCCCAGCCCCACCGGCACCCCCTGGGCGATGCACTCCACCACGCCGCCCACCGAGTCCCCGGCCTCCCGGGCCTGGAGGATGGCGGCGCGCATGCGCTCCCCGGCCCGCTCCTCCAGCACCGGGAAGGGGGCCCGCTTTACCTGCTCCAGTACCTCCGGGGCCTCACCCAGAGGATCAAAGGGCCGGTCCTCCACGTTAGCGATGGAGCGGATGTGAGTCCCGATGCGGATGCCCCGGCGAGCCAGGATCTGGAGAGCGACACCCCCGGCGATGCACAGGGGGGCGGTGAGCCGGCCGGAGAAGTGGCCGCCCCCCCGCACATCCTGGTGGCCGCCGTACTTCACCTGGGCGGTGAAGTCGGCGTGGGCGGGTCGGGGCTTGTCCCGGAGCTCGTCGTAGTCCTGGGAGCGGGTGTTGGTGTTTTCGATGACGGTGGCCAGCGGAGCTCCGCAGGTGATTCCATCCACCAGTCCGCACAAAATCTTGGGCACATCCCCCTCCTTCCGGGGGGTGGAGGTGGCGTCCCGGCCGGGGGCCCGGCGCTGGAGGAAGCGCTGGAGCTCCTCCAGGTCCACCGCCTCCCCGGCGGGCAGGCCGTCCACCGTCACCCCGATGGCCGGGGCGTGGGACTGGCCGAACACCGACACGTGGATGTGCTTACCGAAGTACGAGGCCATGCGCTTCCCCTCCCAACTGTATAAAGTGATTCCAAAATTCCGGATAGGATTTTCTCACACACTCCGCACCTAACAGCGTGACCGGACTTTGGGCGAAGGCGGCGGACACGGCGGCCATCATGGCGATGCGGTGGTCGTTGCAGCAGTCCACCGCCCCGCCCCCGGGCAGCCGCTCCTGACCGTGGATGGTCAGGCTGTCCAGCCCCTCCTCCACCTGGGTTCCCATCGCCCGCAGGGCGGCAGCCACAGTGTAGAGCCGATCGCTCTCCTTCATCCTGAGACGGGCGGCGTGGGTGAGGTGGGTGGTCCCAGCCCGCACGGCGGCCATGGCTGCCAGGGGGGGCACCAGGTCGGGGCACTGGGACACGTCCAGCTCCGCGTCGCCGGGCTTGGCCAGCTGCCAATACTGGAGGGCGATAACTTTGTCCCCCTGCGTGGAGTCCATGTTCAGTCCCTGAATGTCCACCTGTCCCCCCGCAAAGTTGGCAGCGTACCAGAAGGCGGCCTGGGACCAGTCAGCCTCCACGGTAAAGTCCCGGCTCTCATAGTGCTGACTGCCGGGGACATGGAAGGCGTCCGCCCTTTCCTCTACTCGGATGCCGAAGGTGCGGAGCACATCCAGGGTCAGGTCCACATATCCCCTTGACTCCAAGGGGGTGGTGAGCACGATCTCGCTGTTCCCGTCCAACAGGGGGAGGGCGAACAGCAGGCCGGTGATAAACTGGCTGGACACATCTCCGGGGAGGGAATAGATGCCCGGCTTCAGTGTTCCCCGAACGGTGAGCACACCGTCTTTCTGCTGATAGAAGATCCCCTTCTCCTGAAAGAGGGAGAAGTAGGGTCCCTGGGGCCGCTCCATCAGCCGGCCCCGGCCAGTAAATTCCAGGGGCTCGCCCCCGCTCACCGCCAGGGCCACTGGAATAAGAAAGCGCAGGGTGGACCCGGACTCCCCGCAGTCCAGCCGGGGAAAGGGGCCCCTCTGGGGGATGGAGTTCCCCAGGCCGTGGACCGCCACCTGGTCCGGCCCGGTCCACTCCACCCCGGTCCCCAGGGCCGTCAGGCAGGAGAGTGTGGCCTCCATATCCTGGGACGGCGTGAGGCGGGAGATGCGGCTCGCTCCGACGCTGAGGGCGGCGGCGATAAGGGCCCGGTGTCCCACCGATTTGCTGGCCGGCGGGGTGACGGTTCCCCGGAGCTGGCTGGGAATGATCGTCACATCCATGGTCTATCTCCCACACATAGGTTCCAGCAGGGCCAGAAGCTCATCCTTCTTCATCCGGTGGGGCACCGCCCGGCCCAGCCGGGTGAGGAGGATCAGATTGATGGAGTCCCCGGAGCGCTTCTTGTCCAGACCCACCGCCTCCACCATGGTCTCCCAGGGGCAGGGGATGTCAATGGGCAGGCCGAATTTCTCCACAGTGGTCTGAATCTGCTCCACCACCTCAGGGGGCGTGACCCCCAGGGCCACGCCCAGCCGGGCCGCCCAGTTCATGCCGGCGGCCACCCCCTGGCCGTGGGTCCAGGTCTCGTAGTGCCCGGCCAGCTCGAAGGCGTGGCCGATGGTGTGGCCGAAGTTCAGGGTCATGCGCAGGCCCGTGTCCCGCTCGTCCTGGAGGACCACCTGCCGCTTCAAATCGCAGCAGGTGTAGATGACCTGCTCGATGTGCTCCATGACCCCCGCCCGGCTTCCGCACCGGTCCAGCATCCAGAAGAAGTCGTCGTCCCGGATGCAGCCGTACTTGATGACCTCCGCCATGCCGTCGGAGAAGGTGCGGTCGGGCAGGGTGTCCAGGCAGTCCGGGTCGATGAGCACCCCGCGGGGCTGCCAGAAGGCCCCGGCCAGGTTTTTTCCCGCCTTCAGGTCGATGGCCACTTTTCCCCCCACGGAGGAGTCCACCTGGGCCAAAAGGGTGGTGGGGATCTGAATAAAGTCCACCCCACGGAGGATGGAAGCGGCGGCGAAGCCCGCCAGGTCCCCCACGACCCCGCCCCCCAGGGCCACCACCGCGTCGGTGCGGGTGAGGCCGAAGGCCATCATGTCCTCCCACAGCTCGATGAGCTTCTGGGGATTTTTGGAGGCCTCCCCGGCGGGGACCACCTTTGTTTTCACCTGAAACCCGGCGCCGGTGAGGCTGTCCGCGGCCCGGGCCCCGTACAGGGGGGCCACGTTGGAGTCGGTGATCACATACAGCCGCGCCGCCTTGGGGAGGAGGGCTCTGCACCGCTCCCCGACCTGGGAGAGCAGGCCACGCTCAATTTCAATGTCGTACTCCCGGCCCGGCAGGGCCACCGTCAAAACTTTTCTGCTCATTCCGCGTCCACCTTCTCCTTGCAGATCCGGCCCTCCGCCAGGAGGGTGCACAGCCGGTCCCCGTTGCCCTGCTCCAGGGCGGTTTTGTACTCCTGCAAATGGCCGATCATCTCGTTCAGCTCCCGGAGCAGGAAGTCCCGGTTTTCCAGAAACAGGTCGGTCCACATGTGCTCGTTGAGCCAGGCCACCCGCGTCAGATCCATATAGCTGCCCGCGGAGTAGCCCTTGTGCATCTGTGCCCGGGGGCTCTTTACATAGGCGTTGGAGATCACGTGGCACATCTGGGAGGTGTAGGCGATCATCTCGTCGTGGTGTTCCGCCGTGGTGACGGTGACGTGGCTGAACCCGGCGGGGGTGAGCAGCTTTTTCACCCGGTCCAGCAGGAGAATGTCGTCCCGCTCCCGGGGGACCACC
>CASFKT010000099.1 GCA_949295195.1 uncultured bacterium
GCTCCAGGACCAGCGGGACGGCAAGAAGTACTGGGGCGTGGGCCTGTCCCACAACATCAACCTGGCTCCCCTCCGGGCCATCCTGTCCGCCATCAACCGCTCCAAGCGGAAATAAGGGTTTCTCTCGTCCTTTCACAGATACAGACCCGCGCCGGCCTCCCCTTTCCGGGAGACCGGCGCGGGTTTTCGGTTTTTCTGGGGAGTTTGCGCTCTCCACGTTCGGGGGGAGACAGCACAACCGGGCGAGGGCGGGACCCAGACCCGCCCCCTCATCCGCCCCAGTGTGCGCACTGGGGCACCTTCCCCCCAAGGGGGAAGGCTTACGGGCGGCTGATAGCCGCCCCTACGGCGAATCCGAAAGCGGCCCTTCTTTTTTCGTAGGGGCCGGACACTGGCCGGCCCGCCGTATCTTAGAACGTCGGGAGGGGCGAGCCCCTCCTCTACGGTTCTCAAGAAACTCTTTTGGGATTGGGTAGGGGAGGCCCTTGGGCCTCCCGCCGGGGGCATGCCAAGAGGTCACCCTCATCCGTCACGCTTCGCGTGCCACCTTCCCCCTTGAAGGGCCCCTACGGTTAAACACTAAAGCCGTCCCTTCTTCTCGCAGGGGCCGGTCCCAGACCGGCCCGCAGACAACGGACCAGCAAACACCTGCTCGGCAAAGCCAGGCGCTGTTGTGAAACCGAACTGGCTGTAATTTTGGGAAATCCAGGCCCCAGTGGGCCGGCAGGAATTTAGACTGCCACTCAGATTTTGCGCGCCGAAAATATTGCAAAACCTAACAGGTACGCGTCCCCCGTAATGGGGGGCCGGGGGAAAGGCGACTATGAGCACAAAGTGCTCATCTGGAGCCGTCCCCCGGCGATCCTTTGGTTTCTTTCCCATCGCTGGGAAAGAAACTCGCCGCCGGGGCGGCGAAACTCCCCAATACCCCCAAAAGAAATCTTTACCTCACGCTGGGAATGAGCAGCATCCGCCCGGTGGGCAGACTCCCCTCCTCCAGCTGGTTGGCCTGGAGGATCTGCTCCATGGTGGTGCCGTAGCACTTGGCCAGCTCCCACAGGCCCTCTCCGGGCTCGGCCAGGCGGAGGACCACCGAGGGCTGGTCCCCCTCTCCCCTGGCCCGGGGCTCGCCCAAGGTCGCTCCGCACACGGCGGCGAGCTTCCGCTCCTCCAGCACCAGGCACTGGAACTCCAGGATGAAGCGCACCTCCACCCCTCCGGCGGCGGGGGTGGCAAATACCTCTCCCGGCGTCACCATCCGGCAGCGGCACAGGGCCCCGGCGGGGGCCTCCAGGCGGCAGGCCACCCCCATGGTCTTCTGGAACACCTGGGGGGTCTCCTCCTCGTCCAGATAGAGGACGGTCACCTGGACCTCCCCCTCCAGCACCAGCTCCTCCCCCTCCCGGCTGCGGCGGATCTCCCCCAGGGAGGCCCAGCTGTCCACCACGCTCCGGGGGGCCGTCCCCGTCTCAAAGAGCTCCCGCACGTTCTGCACCCGGCTGGACAGCTCCAGCAGCTGCCACAGGGACTGCTCCTCCCGCTCCACCTGGGTCTGGAAGGCGGTGCTGTACAGGTCCTGGAGGACAGACACCGGCCGGCGGCTCCAGATCTGGGCCTGGGCCAGCAGGTCCACGGTAAGCTCCAGCGTCCGCCCGTCCTCCCCGGAGGGCTCGCAGCTGTACTGGGTGAGCTCCACCGCCAGGCGGCAGTCGCCGCTCTCCCCCACCCCGGGGACCTCCATCACCTGGGAGAAGGGCATGGACTCGTGGTAGGAGGTCAGGCCGCCCCCCGCCTCCTGCATCAGGAGCTGGAGCTCCACTGTCCCCTTGAAAATCAGCTTGGTGCCGATGAGCTTGCACTCCCCGCACAGGGGGACCGCCCGGCAGGCCAGCAGCTGGGCCGCCTCCCCCGGGCCGCCGTTGAGGCGCACCTGGTCGGAGAAGGTGAAGGGCTTCTCCTGGACGGCGGAGAGCTGATAGGTCTCCCCCTCGGCAATCTTCTCCTGGACCCCGTTGGCCTCGGGCTCCAGCACCCCCTGGCAGCACACCTGCTCCCTGGGCTGGAAGGCGGTCAGGTCCACCGCCAGGTCGGCCCGCAGCAGCACCTTCCGGGGGTTCAGCACCCGGGCCTCCGCCCCCCGCAGGCGGACGCAGGCCTGTACCGTTCCCCGGTCCGTGAGGCCGGGGGCCTCCAGCTGGGCGGTGAAGGGCAGGGCCGTCTCCATGCGGCGCAGCCCTCCCCCCGCCTCGGGCTGGTACAGGATCACCGTCCGCACCGTCCCGCTGGCCTGGGCCATCCCCTCTTTGGCCTGCTTGCCGTTGAGGGCCGCCTGTCCGCACACCGCCACGATGCGTAAAATGTCCGGACAGGCGTCCGGCACGATGGACTCCAGCGTCTCCTCCTGGCAGACAGTCCCGTCCGCCAGCACCTCGCAGCCTTGGATAACATCCCGGTCAAATTCCAGTTCCATACGGTTCCTCTCCCTTTTCCATCCGTGTCCGCGGTCCCCGCGGCTTGGCTTTGGGACACTATATGTATCCGGGAGGGAATGTATGACCGCTTGTTTCAGCCCTTGAGGCCGAAGAGCCTGCGCAGCAGCCCCCGCAGGCATTTGGGGGAACGTACCACCACGATACCCATACCAACACGCGCCTCCCCTCTGTGAGATCATGTGCGGAGCCGCCCTCCCGGGCCTCTCCGTTACACCCCAGTATATGGCGGGGCGGGACCGGCTGACACCGGGGGACAAGACAAAAACGCCTCCGGCCGCTGTGACCGGAGGCGTTTTGTCAAAAAAGGTCACCCCTTCTTCCGCAGGAAGAAGGTGAGGAAGAACCACACCGTCAGATACAGAGTGATGGCGGCTCCGGCGGAGGACCCCACGTAATAGGAGGTCATCAGACCGGCGATCCCCGCCAGCACCGCCCCCAGCAGGGAGAACAGGTGGTACTGGAACAGGTTCCGGGACACGTTCCGGGCGGCGGCGGCCGGAAGGACCAGCAGGGAGTTAATGACCAGCAGGCCGATCCAGGTCATGGACAGGGTGACCACCACGGCGATGGCCACGGAGAAAATGGTCTCCTGCCAGAAGACCCGCACTCCCCGGCTGTCCGCCAGGGCCGGGTGGACGGCGGAGAGCATGAGCTGGTTGAAGGAGAGCCCCCACAGGGCGCACACCAGCAGCAGAATGAGGGCCAGCACCCCGATCTTGGAGGGCTCCACCGACAAAATATCGCCGATGAGCAGGGAATTGAACTTGGTGAAGGACCGGCTGCCCAGGGTGGAGATGAAGATGCCCAAGGCCACGGCGGTGGAGGAAAACACCCCGATCACCGTGTCGCTGGCCATGGCGGTGCGGCGGCGCACCACGTTGAAGAGGATGGCAAACACCACCGCGAATACCACCGCCGCCCAGGTGGGCTCGGCAAAGCCGCACAGGGCCCCGATGGCCATGCCGGTGAAGGCGGAGTGGCCCAGGGCGTCGGAGAAGAAGGACATGCGGCTGTGGACCACCATGGTGGAGAGGATGCCGAACAGGGGCGAGATGACCAGCACCGCCAGCAGGGCGTTTTTCATAAAGTACATGGAACCAGGCTCCGCCCACTCAAAGGGGAGCAGGTCCACAATGGCGTACCAGAGTTCCATCTCACATCCCCCCTTTCCCCATCCGCAGATGGAAGGTCTCATAAAACTCCGGGGAGGCGGTGACCTCGTCCGGGGGCCCCACCTTCAGGATGCGCTTGTTCAGTAAAATCACTTTATCCGCAAACTGGTTCAGGGTGGCGAAGTCGTGGGTGGACAGGAGGATGGACAGATCGTACTCGGTGCGCAGCTCGTCCAGCATCTCCAGCAGCTGGTGCTCCCCCTCAATGTCCACCCCGGACAGGGGCTCGTCCAGAATGAGGATGTGGGGCACCGGCTCCAGGGCCAGGGCCAGCAGCACCCGCTGGAGCTGTCCCCCGGACAGCCCCCCCATGGGCTTGTCCAGCAGGTCGCCCCCGTGGACCCGCTCCAGGCTCATCCGGCACCGCTCCCGGTATTTTAGGGGAATGGGCAGGCACACCGGCCACTTGGAGGTGGCGGCGGTGAAGAAGTCCAGCACCGAAATGGGGTCCCCCCGGTCAAAGCTGGGAGATTGGGGCACATAGCCGATGAGGGGGCGGGTCCCCCCCATCACCGTCCCGTCCGCCAGACGGATAGCCGGTCCCCCCGCCGGGGAGAAGGTGATGTTCCCCTGGTAGGAGAGCTGACCCAGAACGCTGCGGAACAGGGTGGACTTGCCCGCCCCGTTGGGGCCGATGAGGGCGGTGATCTCCCCGCAGTGGAGGTGGAAGGACACGTCCTCCAGGATGTCCTCCCCCTGGATGTGGACGGACACCCCCTCCAGCTTCAGACAGCAGGAATCCGAGCAGCCCCCGGACATTTTTCCGTGTTTGATCTTTCTCATGCCAGCACCTCCTCTCCCGCAAAGCTGTTGACGATGACCCGGATGTTCTCCATCAGGCCGCCGCAGTAGTCATCGGACAAAGTCCCCCCGTCCGGCCCGTCCATGAGCATGGTGAGCTGGGCCACGGCGCAGCCGGTCTCCCGGGAGATGGCGTTGGCGGTGGCGTCGGAGCCGTTCACCTCGGTAAAAATGACCGGCAGGTTATACTCCTTTACAAGGGCTGTGATCTCATTGATCTCCTTGGCGCTGGCCTCGCTGCCCTCCTCCTCCTCAATGGAGGCCAGCAGGGGCACGTCCAGGAACTGAGCGAAGTAGCGGAAGCCGTCGTGGAAGGTGACCAGACCGGAGAGCTCCACTCCGTTCCCCTCCAGGGCCGTGGCCAGCGCGGCCCGGGCGGAGCCGGCGAAGTCCTGAAGCTGGGCCGCAGCGGCCTGGGCGTTGTTTTGGTACTGCTCCTGGTGGTCCGGGTCGGCCTGGTTCAGGCCGGCATACAGATTTTCCACCACCTGGGCCATGTTGCCCGGGTCCATCCAGTAGTGGGGGTCGTAGTGGCCGTGGTCGTGGCCGTCCTCCTCTGTGTGGACGTGGTCGGCGTTCTCCAGGAGGGACACCCCCTCCGAGCAGTCGATGACCAGGGCGCTGGAGGCGGCCAGAGCGTCCTCCATAAACTCCTCCAGGTCGGCCCCGTTCAGGGCGATCACGTCCGCCGTCTCGATCTTTTTCATGTCGGTGACCGTCAGGGTGTAGTCGTGGAGACAGGACACCTCCCCGGTGTTCAGCCGCTCCACCGCCACGCCGTCCACCCCGTCCGTCACCGCCCTGGCGGCCAGATAGACCGGATAGGTGGAGGCCAGAATGGTCAGCCGGGCCTCCTCCCCTTCCCTGGTCCGGGCGCCTCCGCACCCGGGCAGCAGAAGGGTCAGGGCCAGCAGCAGGGCCAGTATGTTTCGTCTGCGCATGGATGTAAATTCCTTTCATCGGTTCAGAGCATTGCTGTTCAGCCCACCTAGTATATCTTTTTTTCCCGGGTTTGTAAATATCCAGGGAGTTTGCTTCGGCTTACTTTTCAAAATTTTTACCGTCCACGGGCAGAATGTCCCCCTGAAATGGACCGCGCATTTTTATGAAAAATCCCGTTGACAGCAGAGGTTTATTGTGATAAACTCCACTTAGAAAAAAGGTTTATTCCAATAAACCCGTGAGAGGAGGAATACCCATGGAAAAATTGTCCGAGGGCGAGTGGAAGCTGATGGAGCTTCTGTGGGAAGACGCTCCGGTGAACTCCACCCAGCTGGTAGCCCGGTGCAGAGAAAAGCTCCAGTGGAGCAAGAGCACCACCTACACGGTGCTCCGCCGCCTGTGCCACAAGGGGGCGGCGGCCAATGAGGAGGCCACCGTCACTCCTCTGGTCACCCGGGAGGAGGTACTGAAGGCCCAGGGGGAGGAGCTCTCCCGCCAGGCCGGAGGGGTGTCCCCCTTCCTCACCGCCTTTTTCAGCGGCCGGCGGCTCACTCAGAAGGAGGCGGAGGAGCTGAAGAGGCTCATCGACCAGCACACCTGGGAGGGATGAGGGTTGGAGTTTGGAATCACGCTGCTGTTTACCATGGGTAATGTGTGTTTGAATATGGGGGTTGTCTTTGGCGTGTTCCTCCTGCTGCGCCCCCTGCTGGTCCGCGTTGTGACCCCTCAGCAGAGGGTGTGTCTGTGGTATATATTCTGGTACTCCGCGCTGGTCTTCACGGTGTGGGGGTGTGTCTCCTATTTTCGCGTGCTGCCGGTCACCGTATGGGACCTTTTGAAGATCCCGGCAAAAACTAGCTACAGTCCTTTTTCTGGCCCGCTTTTTCTGCCCCCGGACTACGACGGGCCGGGGACCTACGCCCTGACCCTGCCGGGCGGAGTCCGGGTTCCCATAGAGCTCACCGACACTCTGTGTCTGGCTGTGGCGGCGGTCTATCTGGCCGGGGTCGTGTGCCTGGCAGTGTGGATGGTCCGCCGGGCCCTGGCCCTGCGGCGGCTGGGACAGCAGGGGACTCGGACTGAGGTCGGCCTGTGGTCGGATTTCGGCAAGCCCAAGGAGGAGCCGGACGCCCCGGACACCTGTCCGGTGTGGCTCGCTCCCAATCTGCCCACCAGCTTCGCCCTGT
>CASFKT010000100.1 GCA_949295195.1 uncultured bacterium
CATCAACGAAGCCCTGTTTTGTGAGGAGTTCTTGCAGACGCACAAGATCATCTTCACAAACGGGGCTTTTTTCACGCCCGAAGGCCGTGTGACCGATGAGCTGCCCCTGCGGGGAGATATTTTTGAGGAACTGAAATGCTGTGCGGTCAGCAACATTCCCCGCAAAATCAGCAACATTGTGGAGCTGATGAAGCTGGCGGCGCTGGTGGAGGATTTTCCCCCGGAGTCGGACCGGATTCATCTTTCCAACGGGACGCTTTTTCTGGATGGGAGGTTTGTGGAGGGAAAACCTGAAATCGTCCGCAACCGCTTTCCTGTAGCCTACAACCTCAACGCCCCGAAACCTGTTCTATGGCTGAAATTTCTGGATGGGCTGCTCTATCCGGAGGACATCCCAACCTTGCAGGAATATATCGGTTACTGTCTGATTCCCAGCAACAAGGGACAGCGAATGATGGTGATTAAGGGCAACGGCGGTGAGGGCAAGTCGCAGATTGGCGCTGTGCTGGGAGCTTTGTTCGGCTCCAACATGAAGGACGGCAACATAGGAAAAATATCCGAGAACCGATTTGCCCGTGCGGATTTGGAGCATATCCTCCTGTGCGTGGATGACGATATGCGGATGGAGGCCCTGCGCCAGACTAACTATGTAAAATCCATCGTCACCGCCCAGGGCAAGATGGATTTGGAGCGCAAGGGCAAGCAGAGCTATCAGGGATGGATGTGCGCCCGGCTGCTGGCCTTCTCCAACGGAGATTTGCAGGCACTGTTTGACCGGAGCGACGGATTTTACCGCCGCCAGCTGGTGTTGACCACAAAAGAAAAGCCTGCTGGCCGTGTGGATGATCCCGACCTGGCCGAGAAGATGAAAGCCGAAGTGGAGGGCATTCTGCTGTGGGCTTTTGAGGGATTGCAGCGGCTGACCGTCAACAATTTCAAGTTTACCGAGAGCCAGCGTACAAAAGACAATCGGGAGGCCGTCAAACGAGATAACAACAATATTTTTGATTTTCTGGATTCAGACGGGTATATTCGCCGGAAAGCCGATATGTCTGCCAGCTCCAAAGAGCTGTATGAGGCATACCAGATTTACTGCACCGAAAATAATCTGCCCGCCCTGAAACCCCGCAGCTTCAGCGAAGCCCTGATTGCCTGCCAGAGCCGGTACAACTTGGAATACTGTAACAATGTGACCAATGCCGCCGGACGGCGGGTGCGTGGCTTTCTGGGAATCGAGGTACTGGTGAGAAACAATATGTCGGTGTTTTCCGGTGATTCGATGCGTACGTACGTACCGGAAGATGTGCCGGAGGAATGGCGGTGCTGATACCGTGTACGTACGTACACTTTGAGTGACCGTTGTTCTCTCTTTTATAGCAATTCAGCGGTTATGGGTCAAAATTACCGAAAAAATTGGAGGGATAAATTAAGGCAAGTGAGAATCGGAAAGTATTTGACGGTTGGAAGAAATCATTTTGCGAAACCGTGCTTCTCGTCCCGGTGAACCGGGTGCATGGAATCATGGGAAAATGCACGGTTTCAAGCCAAGTCGCGCGGAACGGAAAAGTCGGAAAGTGCGACCTATGGACAACACATCATACCGGCGATTCTGAACGGATTTGGTGACAAGGGGATTTTTCACGACACAGCGAAGCGGTTATGTCAGAGGGCGTATCGGCTTCGCTTTTTTATGAATGAAATTTAGGAGGATTTTTTGATGATGACGGTACACAATGAAATCAAGGCACAGATTGTCCGGGCGGGATATACCATGCAGGAGGTAGTTGACCGGCTCCATGAGGAATACGGTTGGTCGGACAGTGTTTCTAACCTGTCCGCCAAGCTCCAGCGGGAATCTATTCGCTATAAAGAGGTCGTGGAGCTGGCCGATGTACTGGGATATGACATCGTCTGGCAGAAACGGAGGGACAGAGCATGAGCAAGCCGCAATATGCCATTCTCCGCTTTGCCAAGTACAAAGGGCCGGAGATTGGGAACATCGAAGCCCACAACGAGCGCACCAAAGAGAAATACGCCAGCAATCCCGATGTGGACATCAGCAGGAGCAAGTATAATTTCCATCTGATCGAGCCGGAACGAAAATATCGTGCGGAGGCTGAGCGGCAGATCAAAGAAGCTGGTTGCCGTACCCGGTCAGACAGTGTTCGGGTAGTGGAAGCCCTGGTAACTGCCACACCGGAGTTCTTTCAAGGGAAGAAAAAATCCGAGATCAGAGCCTATTTTCAAGAGGCGCTGACATTTATCCAGCAAAACCAAGACCCTAAAACTATCATATCTGCTGTGGTGCATATGGACGAGAAAACGCCCCATATGCACCTTTCTTTTGTCCCGCTGACTGCGGATGGTAGGCTCAGCGCCAAGGAGATTGTGGGCAATAAGAAAAAACTGACCCAGTGGCAGGACAAGTTCTGGGAACACATGGTGCGGAAATATCCCGATCTGGAGCGTGGGGAAAGCGCCAGCCAAACCGGACGTGACCATATCCCGCCCAGAGTGTTCAAGGAGATGACCTGTCTGACCAAGCAAAAAGCCAAACTGGAGGAACTGCTGGCCGGTATTGGAACCTTTAACGCAAAAAGCAGAGCTGCCGAAATTGCGGCTCTGCTGGATAAGTATATCCCCGCGGTGGAGCAGATGCACAGCACCATGAAGAAGTATCAGGTGGCATTTACGGAAACCACCGTGGAGAACAGAAAGCTGAAACAGGAGAATGCACAGCTGGAGCAATCCCTAGAGAAAGCAACCCAAGAAAGCACTTTGAAGCAGCTGGCCGATGCCAAGCTGCGGCGGGACTATGCTGACGCTGTTGCTGTGCTGGATCGCATTCCAAAAGAAGTGCTGGCGGAGTACATGCACAAACCGGACTGGCGGAGGATAAATGACTATGATAGATGAGTGGAACGGCTTCGCCGTTTTACTGGCAAATATGATTGAAAAATATGCTGGGGAGCTGGATTTAGATTCTTTGCCTGATCCGGTGTTCCCCGAGGATAAAATCACAAACCACGGCACAGATAAAAATGTTTGCAAAGAAAATGTTGAAACGCTAAAAGCAGCATGATACAATAATCGTGAGATAAGTGTCCAAACACATTTCCAAGGGAAGAAATGCTTCCCTTGGAAAATACATAAGGAAATGTTGAGCAGTATTAGCGAGGAAGGACCATGGCGAAAGAAAAGATAAAAGTTTATACCTATACGCGAGTGTCTACCGCCATGCAGATTGACGGCTACTCGCTGGATGCCCAGAAATCCCGCATGAAAGCCTTTGCAGAATTTAATGATTATGAGATTGCTCACGAATATGAGGATGCGGGAAAATCCGGTAAATCGATTGAAGGCCGTACGCAATTTAACCAGATGATGGAGGACATCAAAACCGGCAAGGATAGCGTTTCCTTTGTTCTGGTATTCAAGCTGTCACGTTTTGGCAGAAATGCGGCGGATGTCCTTTCCACCTTACAGGTCATGCAGGATTTTGGCGTCAACCTGATCTGCGTGGAGGATGGTATTGATTCCTCCAAAGATGCGGGAAAGCTGATGATTTCCGTCCTATCGGCAGTGGCGGAAATTGAGCGTGAAAACATCCGTGTCCAAACCATGGAGGGTCGTATCCAAAAGGCCAGAGAGGGTAAGTGGAATGGCGGCTTTGCCCCCTACGGCTATAAACTGATGGATGGCAAACTGGAAATCAACGAGGAGGAAGCTCCGGCGATTCGCACCATCTATGAGCAGTATGTTACAACCGATTCCGGTGCAAATGGGATCGCAAAATATCTTGAAAATCATGGGATCAGCAAAGTCCAGCGCCAGAACGGGAAAAATCCTCTTTTTGATGCCCGCCTGATCCGCATGATTCTGAAAAATCCGGTTTACTGCGGCAAAATCGCCTATGGCAGACGAAAAACTGAAAAGGTGCATGGGACTAGAAACGAGTACCGTTTGGTAGAACAGGAAAACTTCTTGTTGGTGGATGGTCTGCATGAGGCTATTATCCCGGAGGATGTATGGCAGGCAGCACAGGTCAAGTTAGCTGCTCAAGCCAAACGGTATGAACACGTCAACAAAGGGAAAAACGAATGCACTCACCTGTTGTCCGGCATTGTAAAATGTCCCGTATGCGGTGTTGGAATGTATGGTAATAAGTGCGTAAAACGGAAAGCGGACGGCAGCAAATACAAGGATTTCTACTACTATGGCTGCAAACATCGCTCTATGACCCGTGGACATAAATGCGATTACAAGAAGCAAATTCGGAAAGAGCTGCTGGACGATGCTGTGGCGGAGGTAATCTGCAAGCTGGTCAGCAATCCAAAATTTGCGGCGATGATGCAGGAAAAGATCAACATGAAAGTCGATACCACGGTGATTGAGCAGGAAATCAGTAACTATGAAAAACAGCTTCGTCAGGCTTATTCCACCAAATCCAAGCTAATTGAAGAAATCGACTCTCTTGACCCAGACGACCGGCATTACAGCAGGCGGAAATCAGACCTTGATGATCGGCTCTATGGGATGTATGATAAGATTGAAGAATTGGAGTCTCTGCTGATTGCAGCCAGAGCCAAGAAACAGGCTATTGAGGCAGAAAAGCTGACCGGCGATAATATCTACAAGGTTCTAATTTACTTCGATCAACTCTATGGAAAGATGAACGACAGAGAGAAACGGCAGCTGATTGAGGAACTGATCTCTGAAATTCAGATTTACCCGGAGCGTCAGCCCAATGGGCAGTGGTTGAAATCCATTAAGTTTCGGCTGCCTATCATCGAGGAAAATATGAACATCAGTTTGGACAATGAACAGCAAGTTGAGACCGTCGTTCTGCTGCAAAGAGCGGTCCCCTGACCGTCTCACCCCCTCCGCCCCGCAGAGGCGCGGAGGCACATACCGCTCATAGAAAACGCGCCCCCTGGGACCATGCCGGTCTCCAGGGGGCGCGCATTTTTCTGTTCTCGCCGTTCCCATTCCAGGGGAAAACGGCCGTCAATTCTTCCCGTGGCTCCGGGCGGCGAACAGGGTGTTCTCCATGAGCATGGCCCGGGTCATGGGGCCCACTCCCCCGGGGACCGGGGTGATGTAGGAGGCCCGCTCCGCCGCGGCGGCGTAGTCCACGTCCCCGCACAGCTTTCCGGCCTCGTTCCGGTTCATGGCCACGTCCACCACCACGGCGCCCTCCTTCACCATGTCGCCGGTGATGAGGCCCACCCGGCCGGCGGCGGCCACCAGGATGTCCGCCCGGAGGCACTCGGCCTTCAGGTCGGGGGTCTTGGTGTGGCAGATGGTCACGGTGGCGTTCTCCCGGAGCATGAGCATGGCCTGGGGTTTGCCCACGATATTGGACCGGCCCACAATGACGCAGTGCTTGCCGGCGGGGTCGATGCCGTACTCTTTGAGCATCCGCATCACCCCGGCGGGGGTGCAGGGCTGGAAACCGTTCTCCCCGATCATCAGCTGCCCCACGTTGAAGGGGTGGAAGCAGTCCACATCCTTGTCCGGTCGGATGGCCAGCAGGACCTCCTTCTCGTTCAGGTGCTTGGGCAGGGGGAGCTGCACCAGAATGCCGTCGATGTCCTCCCGGCCATTCAGGGTGTCCACCAGCTCCAGCAGCTCCTGCTGGGTGGTCTGGGCCGGGATGGCGTACTCCTCGCTGTAGATGCCGCACTCTCTGCAGTCCTTTTTCTTTCCGTTTACGTACACCCGGGAGGCGGGGTTGTCCCCCACCAGCACCACGGCCAGTCCGGGCTTGCGCTCCATCCGCTCCACCTGGGCGCGGACCTCCTCTTTCACCTTGGCCGCCAGGGCCTTTCCGTCCATTACTACCGCTGCCACGGATTACTCCTCCTTGTTATCGCTTTTGTCGTCGGATTTCTGTTCCGCCTGGGCCTTGAGGCGGTTCACATACAGCTTGGCCGGGTCGTGGGGCCGGAAGCGGTTGTAGAGCAGGATGGCCCCCGCCGCCACAAAGCACACCGCCGCCACCATCTGGGACACCCGGATGGGCGCCCCGAACAGCTCCAGGCCGAAAAAGCGTACCAGCACAGATAGAACAGGAAGCACTCCCCGTCGTACTTCCGCCACCGCTTCCCCATGAGATACACTAAAATCAGGCCGATAAAGTTCCAGGCCGACTCATAGAAGAAGGTGGGATGTACCCCCAGGGTCCCGTCCAGGATGGCCTGAAAGCCCGCCTGGTCCACATAGCCCTGGGCGAGCATGTCCTGGGCGATGGACTCGCTGCACATGCGCCAGGGCAGGTCGGTCACCCCGCCGTAGGCCTCCACGTTCATAAAGTTGCCCCACCGGCCGATGAGCTGGCCGATGAACAGCCCGTGGACCCCCAGATCGGCGAAGGCCAGGAAGCTGACCTTCCGCACATGGCAGAAGATGAGCAGCACGATGGCTGACGAGATGATGGCCCCGTAGATGGCCAATCCCCCGTCGCTGTACCGGAAGATGGCCGCCCAGTTCAGAGAGCCGTCCGTATTCTTGTACAGGTCCAGGTTGAAGATCACATAGTAGGCCCGGATGGCGATGAGGGCCGCGGGCACCGCGAAGATCATCAGGTCCAGGATGTGGTCGGGCACCACGCCGAACCGGGGGGCCCATCTGGAACACAGGTACACCGCCAGCAACAGGCCGCAGGCAATGATGATGCCGTACCAGTACACCGGGCGGCCAAAGATCTCAAAGGCCACCCGGTTCAGGGTAAATTCCAGTCCCAGGCCGGGGAAGGACACCACATGCACCATGGTCAGCCCACCTCCTTCGGCCGGATGACGGACAGGGAGGTGCGCGCCGGGGTCACCCACCGGGCGATGAGGGCCTCCACGTCCTCCTTCCGGATATCCGCGAACAGGTCGGCAAAGCGCAGGTACTCCCGTCCGGCAAAGAAGTTCTGAGCCTGATTCACACACAGGGTCTCAAAGGAGTTGAGGCTTCGCACTCTCCACCCGTAGGCCCCCTTCTCCACCCGTTCCCACAGCTCAGGGTCCACTCCCTCTGCTTCAATTCTTCGGGCCTCCGCCTCCACGGCGGCCCGGACGGCCTCCGGGTCCCGGGACTCGCCCCCCGCGGCCAGAAAGGCGCAGCCGGGAACGCTGTCATAGCCGTAGCTGAAATTTCGGTTGATGAGCCCCTCCTGATAGAGGCGGGCATACAGTGGGGTGGAGTTGCCCAGCAGCACCTCACAGGCCAGCTCGCCCAACAGCTGCTGGCGCAGGCCCGCCTCCCCCCGCTCCGGGGCGTCTCCCTTATAGCCCAGCTGGAAGATGGGGCCGGACACCGCCAGGCGCTCCTCCACCAGGCTCTGGAAGGCCCCCTCCGGCTCCTGGGGGCCGTAGTCCTTCTGGGCGATGGACCCCGCCGTTTTCGGCAGGATCTCCCGGGCAATCTGGCACACCCGCTCCGGGTCCTGATTGCCCGCTACGCACAGCACCATGTTGGCCGGGTCGTAGAAAGCCTTGTGGCAGTCGTACAAGGTCTGGGGGGTGATGCGGGCAATGGACTCCACCGACCCGGCCACACTCAGGCGGATGGGGTGGTGCTCATACAGCCCCTTCATCAGGTTGGTGAACACCTTCCAGTCCGGGTCGTCCTCGATCATACCGATCTCCTGGCCGATGATCCCCTGCTCCTTGTCCACGCTCTCCTGGGTGAAGTAGGGGACGGAGACGAAGGAGAGGAGGGTCTTCAGGTTCTCCTCAAACTGCTCGGTGCACTCAAAGTAGTACCCGGTGATGGCGTTGCTGGTGAAGGCGTTGGGGGAGGCTCCGTTGGCCGTCAGCTTTTGGAGGGCGTTGCCATCCTTGGTGTCGAACATCTTGTGCTCCAGGTAGTGGGCCACCCCGGCGGGGGTGTCGTGCCAGGTCCCGTCCAGGCAGAATCGCAGGTCCATGCCGCCGTAGTTGGTGGCGAAAAAGGCGTAGCTCTTTTGAAACTCGGGCTTGGGGAAGACGAACACGTGGAGGCCGTTCTCCAGCACCTCCCGATACATCCGCTCCCCTACCCGGGGAAAATCCAGGTAATTCATGGGTCCTCAGCCCTCCTTCCCGTTGAGGAAATAGACGGTGTCCAGCTCCAGCTTCTGGGCGGCGGCGGCCACCTGCTCCCGGGTGACGGCCTTCAGCCCCTCCACCAGCTCCTCGATGCCGGTGTCCAGGCCGGCCGCCGTCTGGCCCAGCCAGAACTCCTCCAGACGGCTCTGGTCGTCCAGGGTGGATCGATGGCCTCCGATCAGGGTACGCCGGGCGCCCTCCAGCTCCCAGTCCTCGATCTCCCCCCGGCGGACGGCCTCCAGCTGGGCCAGGATCTCGTCCCTGGCCTGCTGGTACTGGCCAAACTCAATACCGGAGGACACCAGCAGCAGCCCCTTCATCTTCTCCAGGTTGGAACTGGCGTAGTAGCACAGGGACCGCTTCTCCCGCACGTTCAAAAACAGCTTGGACAGAGGGGTGGCCCCGAATACGGCGTTGCACATCACCAGGGCGGGGTAGTCCTCCTCCCAGCAGGTGATCCCGCCGGTGCGGAAGCCCAGGGCCAGCTTGCCCTGGGTCACGTCCATCCGCTCCTCCTCCAGGCGGGGCTCCGCCCCGGCGTGGAGGCGCACCTCACAGTCCGCCTCCAGCCGCTCCTTTGACCGGGGCAGGCCAGACAGGGCGGCGGACAAGGCTTCGGCCACCCGGTCCGGGGCGGCGGAGCCGCAGTAGTAGAGCTGGATCTCCGCCGTGGACAGCAGTTCCCGATAGCGCTGCCACAGCTTTCGCGGGGTGAGGGCGGCGGCGTGCCACTCGTCCCCCAGCTTGTCCACCCCGAAGGCCTCCTCCTCACACATGAGCTGGGTGAGGCGGGACAGGACGTAATACCGCTTGTCGTTCACCTGGGCCCGGATGCGGTCCACCAGGTTGGACCGCTCCCCCGCCACATAGTCGGGATAAAACATCCCGTTCTGGGTGCGGGGGCGCAGGAGCAGCTCCCCCAGCAGGGCGGCGGCCCCCTCCAGGACCGGCTCCCCCTCCAGGGCGTAGGCGTCGTCCAGGAAGCTGGCCGCAAACCCCACGCACTGTGTCTCCCCCTTCTTGCGGACGATGGGCTCGACGGCCCCGCCGTACAGCTCGTCCAGGGCGGCGGACAGGGACTCCAGGTCCGGGTGGGCCTCCGTCCCCCGGCGGAGCACTGCCGGAATCAGGGCATTGGCCGAGGCGGTCTCCGCCGACAGGGGGGCCATCAGGGTCAGGGATAGGTATGAACTTTTAAACTTATGGGTGTGGACCGTCCGAAGCCACACCCCGGGAAACAGCTCCCGTCGCAATACTTCCATGGGGATTCCTTTCCTTGGGAAATGCTCCCAAATTTAAATCAGGACAATATTATACCATGTTATATTATTTTAATCAATTTTTCCCTCCCATCCCAGTGTCCCCGCCCTATGGTGGAATATACCAAAGCAGTCCCGGCTCTTTGGGCGTAATTTCGGATTGACAAACGAGGGAGAATGTGGTATAGTTCCGTTTGTAAAGTTTTTAGGCTTTACATGAAGCCGAGAGGAGGCCGCAGAACATGAAAAGCCAGGCATACCGGATGGCCCTTCTGTATGATTTTTACGGGGACGTCCTCACCCCCCGGCAGAAGGAGTTCTACGACCTCTACTATAATGAGGACCTGTCCCTGGCCGAGATCGCCGAGAACAACGGCATCACCCGCCAGGGGGTCCGGGACGTGATCGTCCGGGCGGAGGCCATCCTCACCGACCTGGAGGACAAGACCGGCCTCATCAAGCGCTTCCACGCCATGCAGAAGCAACTTCAGGAGGTGGAGAGCGCCGCCCAGGCCATTCTGGCCCGCAGCGCTCGGTACGACGACCCGGAGCTGGAGGCCCAGGCCCGCAAGATCCTGGACCTGGCCCAGCAGATGGAGAAGGAGTGACCCATGGCATTTGAAGGACTGACCGAAAAGCTCTCCGCCGCCTTTAAAAAGCTGCGCGGCAAGGGGCGGCTG
>CASFKT010000101.1 GCA_949295195.1 uncultured bacterium
GGAGTAGTCCCCCATGCGGCCGGAGACGTTCCAGATGGCCTGGGTCAGCTGATAGGCCAGATCCTCCGGCATGGAGCTGCTGACGCACAGCAGGCACTTTACTCCAAAGGTGTCCACCGTCTCCTCCTGGCCGGGGTAGGTACCGGCGGGGATCTGGGTGGGGAAATAGACTGGATTTTTCTCCAAAATGGTCTCCAGCTCCTCCGGGGTATAGAGCAGAAGCCGGCAGGGCAGCTCCTTCGCCAGGGCCACAAGGCTGGGCACGGGCATGCCGGTAAAGGCGTGGACCGCGTCCAGCTCCCCTTTGCCCAGCATCTCCGCCCCGTCCCCCAAGCCGCAGTTGACCAGGGTGGTGCCCTGCTCCTCCAGAGAGAGGGCCGCCACAGCCACCCGGGCGGAAAGCTCGGTGGTGGAGCCCTGGGGCCCCACGCCAATCCGGGCCTCGGTGAGGTCGTGGACGTAGGTGTAGCCGGAGGAGGCGGGAGCCACCCAGTTGGAGACGCTGGAATAGACCGCCGCGATGGCCCGCAGCTCGATGGGGGGCTGGAACTCATCCTCCCCGTGGACCGCCGCATGGGCCACGTCGCCGGAGACGAGGGCCAAGTCCACCTCTCCCGACGCCAGAGAGCGGACGTTCATGCCGGAGCCGGTGGAGGCGCTGATGTTGATCTGTATGGAGCGGTCCTCCTGGGTGATGGCCTGGGCGATGGCGCTGCCCGCCTGATACATGGTGCCGCCGCTGTCCGCAGTTCCGATGGTGAGGAGAATCAGATCCCCATCACCGCCCCCCGAACTGCTGGAGCCGGAGGGCGCGCCGCACCCTGCCAGAGTACCCAGAAGCGTGAGCGCCAGCAGCGCTTTGCGGCAGATTTGACCGGTACGCAAACAGATCCCTCCTTGATGGGGCGGACAGCAGCCTTCCGCCCTTGAAAGCTGTTTCCAGGGAGAAGACATCCTGTGTTTTCCTCAACAACACACACAATTACTATACCATATTTCACGCCCCGGGCACAAGAAAAAATTCCCGGTGCATTCGGGCGGAAACCAACAAAATCCCCCAGGAGCCGGGGAAGCGGTTCCCTGAAACTCCTGGGGGATCTGCGTACAAAACGATGGATGGGCGGGGAGGTTATCCCTCCGCCGGACAGACGCCCTTCCGCACGTGGACAATAAAATCCTGCACGTTGGTGACGATGGTCTTTACCGAGAGACTGCCCCGGTCCCGCAGCTTGTTCACCGCAAACTCGGAGATGTCCACCGAGTAGAAGTACAGGGGGCGGACCTCTCCATCCACCACCCGGTAGCTGGGGGTCATGTTGCCGGTGGCCACGGTGTGCAGGGTGGAGGCCATGCAGATGATGGTGGTGGCCTTCCGCACCAGCTCCCGCATGGCGTCCTGGCCCTGGTACACGTCGCCGTACACCTCGGGCAGGGGGCCGTCGTCCCGGACGGAGCCCACCAGGGCAAAGGGGACCTGGTGCCGGACGCACTCATACATGATGCCGTCGGTCACCGCGCCGGACTCCACGAAGGCGGAGATGGACCCCAGCCGCCGCACCGCGTTGATGGTGTCAATGTGGTTGTAGTGGCCGTTGTAGTGGGGCTTCTGGGTGTAGATGTCCTGTCCCAGGGCGGTGCCCAGATAGCTGGCCTCCAGGTCGTGGGTGGCCAGGGCGTTGCCCGCCATCAGGCCGTGGACATAGCCCCCCCGCACCAGGGCGGCAAAGGCGGCCCGGGCGTCCGCGTCGAAGGCGCAGGCGGGGCCCATCACCCACAGGATATTTCCGTGCTCCCGCTCGTGGCGGAGGAGCTGGTAGAGCTCGTCATAGTCGATGGAGTAGGCGGTCTCCCGGCTGCGGCCGGTGCGGAAGGCGAAGGCCTCCTGGCTGCCCGTCTCGTCGGTAAAGCAGTTGGGGTGGATGTAGATGCCCTCGGAGCCGTCCTCCGTGCGGCCCACCACCACCGGGTCCCCCGCCTTGACGTTGCGGAACTCCACAATCTCAATCCGCCCGCCCCGGGCCACCGCCACGCAGTCCATGCGGCTGTCCTCCGCCAGCACCCACCGGCCGTCCAGATGGTAGTATTCCGGGAACAGGGTGGTGGCGTGATATCCGTCGGGTACAACGCCGTCCCGCTCCGCCGGGACCAGCTTCACGTCCGGGGCCTGATCCAGTCCCAGGGCGGTAAAATCCGGGGCCAGATAGCGGGGTAAGGAAAAACTCATGGTTGGGACCTCCCACAGGACGGATCGCACCGGCAAAGAAAAGGCCGGGCGGAAACGCCGGCCTATCCTGCTGTCTCGGGTTTGCTTCGGGCGCGGAGCGCCTTTGGATGAAATCCGTCCAAACATTGAAAATTGATTTTGAAACATAGTGGATTGAAAACTTTTTTTATTATATACGCCTTTTTTACAAAAGTCAATTTTCCCCGTGGAAAATCAGCGGGAAAAGGAGCCCTCTTTTCCGGGCGATTTGACAAAAGGGGGCGGCGGAGACCGCTTCCCGGAGGGACCCATCTTCCGGCCGGCAAAAAAAGCGAAATTTTTTCAAAAAAAGCTTGACGGCGGGAAAAAATCTGGTATAATAATCTTCGCTGTCACGAGTGACCAGGGACAGCAGCCGTTTGGAGAGATGGCTGAGCTGGTCGAAGGCGCACGATTGGAAATCGTGTAACGGCTAATACCCGTTCGAGGGTTCGAATCCCTCTCTCTCCGCCATAGAAGAAGCCTAGAACCGCAATGGTTCTAGGCTTTTTTCTTGCCTATTTGGGCGCAGTTTTCCCTTAAGTTTTCCCTTTACAGGTTCAGAACGTCTTTAATATACGATTCCATGCGGTCCGCGCTGGCCTTTGTCATCTGGTCGGTGACGTGTCCGTATACGTCCAGGGTGAAAGCCGCCGTTGCGTGGCCCAGATTGCCCTGGACTGTTTTTATATCGTCGCCGGAGCGAATAGCGGCTACGGCATAGCTATGGCCGATTTTACCGCCAAGCTCAACGGATAATATTCGGTTAAGAATTGCGCCGCAGTTGCGGCGCGAAGTGGAATAACACGCCGGCACTCCTGGTTAGGAGTACCGGCGTGTGCTTTTTTGCCCTTCGGTGTAAGCTGGTGTACAACCAGGGCCGTATGTTCCGTCCATGAGTGAGAGAAAAAGATCGCTCTGCCTTCCGAGGACGGAGACAGAAAACGCCGAAAGGGGAAACTGGATGAAACAAAGAGAGAACATTTATGGCTATATTCGGGTGAGTACCCGGGAGCAGAATGAGGCCCGCCAGCTCTCCGCCCTGCGGGAGGTGGGCGTGCCGGAGAAGAACATTCTGCTGGACAAGCAGTCCGGAAAAGACTTCCTCCGCCCCCAGTACAGGCGGCTGGTGCGGAAATTGAAAAAAGACGATCTGCTCTACATCAAGAGCATCGACCGTCTGGGGCGCAACTACGGGGAGATCTTGGAGCAGTGGCGGCTGCTTACCAAAGAGAAGGGGGTGGACATTGTAGTGTTGGACATGCCCCTGCTGGACACCCGCCGGGGCAAAGACCTGATGGGCACGTTTTTAAGCGACATTGTCCTCCAAGTCCTCTCCTTCGTGGCGGAAAACGAGCGAGTGAATATCCGCCAGCGCCAAGCCGAGGGAATCACCGCCGCCAAGGCACGGGGGGTGCGCTTCGGACGGCCGCCCAAGCCACTTCCGGAAAATTTCCACAGCGCCTACCAGCGGTGGCGGGCGGGCAAGATCACCGGGACCGCCGCCGCAAAGGAGTGCGGCATGCCCCTGTCCACCTTCCGCTACCGGGCGGAGATTTACGAAAAAGCCATGATATTAAAATGAGGGCGGATTTACAGAAAGGTGTACTTTTCTGTAAATCGCCCTCATATTTTTCACGCTATCAATATACCACAAAGTGAGATGAATTTCTAGTCCTTTTTGCAGGAAAAGGTCAATCAATCAATTCTTTCTGAAAGTTAAGTGTTGAAGAAAAATTGTTACAGAAAAGTACACATTATTACTATTATTTTACTAAAGGGGTGGAGTAATTGAAAAAAATTATGGAAATGGGGCTATCCATAGCCTTGCTACTATCCTTGATTTCTTGTGGGAATCACGGACAGGCAGAAGAATCTTCTTCATCAGAAGCGAATTTATCTGTTCCGCAAGAAGCAGGGTCAACTAATATCTCTGAAAATACGGAACTTACCGCGCTTTTTACATTAGGCTATGCCCCCGTAGCAAGCAGTGAAGGAAGCTTTATTGTTCGGAATGAAAGCGGTAATCTATATGGACTATTGGATGAAACAGGTGCGGTGATTCTTCCATGTGAATATGATGGACTTAGCTTTCAAAAGACGAAGAATCAAGTGGTTTTAAAAGTTATGAGCCGCGGTTCCTGCGGCGTATTTGATTTGGAGGGAAACGAATTAATCCCCTGCGAATACACAGAAATTGAATTTTCCCCTTATGATGATTTTTGTATTGTTAGAACGTTTGTTGACAAGCTTGGAGCGATCAATTTTCAGAATGAAACAGTTCTTCCTATTGAATTTGATGTTATGGATTTTGGATACGGAAAAGTCATTGCTACCGCAACGGAAACCAGTGAAGCAGGAGTTTATACGGTCGATACTTATAATTTAAATGGGGAGTTATTGGGCAGTTTTTTGTGGAATGAAGGGCCAATTACAAGCTTTCAGGTCGGAAGCGATGGGGGAAGTGTCTGGATAAAACATAACCAGAAATCCTATGGGTTGTTCTCAATTAATGGCGGCGAGACTGTTTGGGGAGGTATGGAGATTGTTGAAAACTATGTATTTTATGTCCAAGGAGGAGAATTACATGTACGAGATATGAATACGCAAGAAGATTCTTCTATATGGACGTTTCCTAACGCAGAAGACTACAATTCTTTTTATTTTCTGTCATCTGGTGGTGATACTAGTATAGACCCTGAAACCGGGAGTAAGTCAATTGATCTTGAAGTCCAGGGAGTACTGCTTAATAGTGCGGGTATAGCAATAGAAGCTTCCGAAGAATATTATCTGAGAGTTCTTCCTGACCAATCGTTTGAAGTAATAGATTGCAACGCGCTTGGGCTTAACATTAGTATTTTGGGCGGAGATGAATTGGGACCTTTTAATGATGGAATTGCTATGGTATTTCCATCAAGCGGTTATCTGTACACAATCAACACAGATGGAGAAACAGTTCAGCAATTAACGAACCCGTATACTTCAAGAAGCAGCAGTTTTCTGCTTAAAAACGCGGCGGTTTTGGACAATAACGGGTTCTATTCTATAGTAGATGTAAATGGAGATATTTTATTGTCGGAAACTGGGTATTCTGGAGTTGAAGAATTAGATGCAGATGGGCTTTATGCCGTAACCGATCAAAATGGCATGGTCGGAGTAATCAACGATTATGCAGAGGAAGTTATACCCTGCGGAGGAGTCAATTCTGCTGATGAAGCGGTTCAATATCTGTCTTTTGATGCCTATGAAGAATGGAATTTGGAGTCCAGTTATAGAAGTGTGGGTGAGCTGTTTATTATAAATTATGAAAATAAGTGGGCTGTTTATAGTGAAACAGCCCATCGTGTGGTGACAGATTTTCAAGAATCAGCTACCGAGCATTCTCCAACTCGGGAGAACATCCTAGGCAATGGCGGGTATGCATTAATTGATGAAGAAGCAGATACTGCGTATGCAGTCGTCTATAATGATGAGAGCGGTTCTTATGAAGTATCAATACTTTTTGACTTGGCAACAATGCAGTAAATCTTAAAAAACAAACTCGTCGGGCTGCACATCTGCAGTCCGGCGGGTTTCTGCGAAGGAGCATTTTATCGCCAGGAGGGTGCGTTTACCGTTCTCCGGTACACCCAAAACACCGCCGCGTCGGCATCCAGAAAAATCAAGAGAAAGAAAAAGGAAATTTCTCTTGCTTTTTGCGCCGGGTTGTGCTATGATGCTAGATGCGTTTACAGACGATCCTCCATGGAGAAAGAGGTGAAGATA
>CASFKT010000102.1 GCA_949295195.1 uncultured bacterium
TTCCTCCAGTACCGCATCCTCCTCCGGGCCGGGGAGGACGTGAGCTACCACAAGCACGTCCTCTACGACCAGGACATCACCAGCGAGGTGTTTCTGGACAACCTGAAAAACGCCACCCACTGGGGGGTGAAGTCGGTGGGGGTGGAGCTCCTCCGGGACCAGGTGGAGCACGGCATGATGGAGCACATCCTCCACATCTGCACCCACTTCTCCAACCTGATCAAGGTGTCCGAGCGGGTGGTGGTCCGCCACGACGCCGGCGCCGCCCTGGTGCGCATCCTGCCCCTGCTGCGCCGGGACCAGCGCAACGAGGTGGTGGTGGAGCTGGGCAAGGGCCTGGAGATGGGACAGTACGAGATCTCCAAGTACATCCCCCAGTACCTGGGCCAGGCCGCCCTGTACCTGTACCCCAGCGAGCTGGACGAGCAGGTGCTGTGGCTGAAGACCCTGCTGGGCTCCCCCAACGACTCGGCGGTGTCCGGGGCCCTGAACACCATCGGCGTGCTCCTCCAGCACTACCCCGCCTACCGGGAGCGGTTCTCCCAGTCCAGCCAGAGCTATGAGGACCGGCGGCAGGAGCTGCTGGGCCTCCTCCTCCAGGGGCTGGCCCACTACCGTCCCGCCGTGCGGCAGGAGGCTCTGCTGGTCACCGGCAACCTGCTCTTTGAGAGCAACATCCTCCCCATGGAGGAGAAGGCCCACCTGTTCGCCCTGAGCTACCGCAAGCTCCTGTTCCTGGTGGAGGAGGCCGCCGTCCAGGACGATACCATGACCTTCTTCTACCGGGCGGCCGCCCTGGCCGACATCAACCGGTTCATCTCCCTGTGGCGGCTGGACCACGGCCCCTTCTCCTTCCTGCGGCCCCAGAAGATCGCCTTCTTCCCCGGCACCTTCGACCCCTTCACCCTGTCCCACAAGGGCATTGTCCACGCCATCCGGGACCTGGGCTTTGAGGTCTATCTGGCGGTGGACGAGTTCTCCTGGTCCAAGAAGGCCCAGCCCCACCTGGTCCGCCGGCAGATTGTCAACCTGTCCATCGCCGGGGACTTCCATGTGCACCTGTTCCCCGACGAGATCCCGGTGAACATCGCCAACCCCGCAGACCTGAAGCGCCTGCGGGAGCTGTTCCCCTATCAGGAGGTGTACCTGGTGGCGGGCAGCGACGTGGTGGCCCACGCCTCCTCCTATCAGGACCCGCCCCGGGACTGGTCCATCCACTCCATGAACCACATCATCTTCCGCCGGGCGGGGGAGGCCCCCCTCCCCGACGACCTGCCCATCACCGGCAAGGTCATCCAGCTCCAGCTGCCCCCCCATCTGGAGGACATCAGCTCCACCCGCATCCGGGAGAATGTGGACCTGAACCGGGATATCTCCAACCTGATCGACCCGGTGATCCAGGACTTTATCTATCAGAACGGCCTGTACCTCCGGGACAGCCAGGACAAGCCCATGGTCAACCCCACCACCCTCACCTTCCAGTGGATCGACCAGCCCGACCAGCGGCTGGTGGAGGACCTGACCGCCGGCCGTCCCGACCGGGAGGCCATCCGCACCGGCATCCGCCAGGGCCGGGACCGGATCGTGCTGCTGCGCTCCAGCCAGGAGGGCAAGCTGCTGGGCTACGTGAGCTTCCGGTACCTGTCCGCCACCCAGCTCTTCGGCGCCCTGCGGGACACCGGCCTGGCCAACCGCATCCGCCTGCGCTCGGCGGGGACCACCCTGCTCATCACCGCGGCGGCGGCGGACACCTCCGACCCCCTGCGGGACTACCTGCACCTGCTGTTCACCGAGGTGCTGGCCCAGGCCCTCACCGACGACTGCATTTACGGGGTGTACCGCCCCTACGGCGCGCCCCCGGATGAGGCCCTCTCCGATGTGCTCACCCGCCAGGGCTTCCTCCACCGGGAGGAGGACTTCAACCTGTGGGAGGTGGACATGAGCGCCCCCACCGTGCTCATCCAGAACCTGGAGACCACCATTCAGGAGCCCCTGTGCCGCAACCCCAAGGTCCTCGCCGCCATTCAGCGGGGCCACAAGCGGCTCCAGCTGGCCCTCACCAAGCTGTACCCCCGGTTCCTGGTGCTCACCCTGTCCTCGGACATCATCCACCAGCGGCTGCTGGAGATGATTACCAACTATAACGAAGTGCCCTCCGTCCCCACCACCCCCCGGAAATTGGGGAAAAATATGTGCGTCCCCTACGGAAAGATGCTCCGGGGCAAGATCGTCCCCAACACGGTGACCAAGACCATCCACACCGACAAGGTGTTTACCCCCGACCTGTCCGAGAGCTCCATGGAGGCCTTCCCCAACTACTCCCCCATCCCCAGCCAGATTCGGATGATCAAGTCCTTCAACCGGCCGGTCATCCTGGTGGACGACATCATGCACCCGGGCTTCCGCATCCAGGCCCTGGACCCCATCCTCCGGGAGGAGAATGTGGACATCCGCATGGTGCTGGTGGGCCTGTTGTCCGGCCACGGCCGGGACCTGATGGATGCCCAGGGGCGGCCGGTGGACGCGGTGTACTACCTGCCCCGGCTGCGGGAGTGGTTCGTGGAGTCCACCCTGTACCCCTTCATCGGGGGCAACACCGTCCGGCGGTCCGCGCCGCCGGTGCCCGGCCTGCTGCCCGGCATCAACCACATCCTCCCCTACGCCTCCCCCTCCTTCCGTGGCGAGTGCAGCGAGGAGGCGGTGTTCGAGCTCTCCCGGGTCTGCCTGGAGTCCGCCCGGGACGTGATCTTCACCCTGGAGCAGGAGTACCGGGCCCTGTACGGCCGGAACCTGACCCTCAGCCGTCTGCCCGAGGCCATCATCCTGCCCCTGTGCCCCGACAAGGGCACCTGCCTGGCCTATGATCCCACCCTGGCCGCGTCGGTGTACCTGGAGAACGACCTGGAGCAGCTGATGCGGACCCATTCCTCCCTTTAAGACTGCGGGGTTTCGCCGCTGCGGCGGCGACCTACTTTGCCCATGGCGGCAAAGTAGGCAAAACGCCACCGGGGACGCGGCCGATGGACTACGGCTCCGCTTACGCTCCGCCTAGGTCCATAGGACCGCTTACCCCGAACCCCATTACGGGGGTTACCCCTTGGGTCAGTCAGAGAAGTTCCGTCGCGCAAAATTTGAGTGATTGCTCTAAATTCCCACCGGGCCACTGGGCCCTGGGTTTGCAAAATTTGCACTTGTTACAATTCAATTTCCGCGCCTGGGTTTTCGAGCCAACGCGCCCGGTGCGTCTCCTGGCGGGAGCCCCAAGAGGTTCCCCTACCCAGGTCTGGGAATCCTCCTTGATGACGGTAGGGGAGGGGCAAGCCCCTCCCCTGGGCGGGTCTGGGACCCGCCCCTACGAAATCACCGGAACGGGTTCAGGTTCGCCGTAGGGGTGACCCTCGCGGTCACTCGTTCAGGCTTCCCCCTATAAGGGGGAAGCCTTGCGGGCGCACACTGTGCGCCCCTACAAATCTCTTTCAGAATACGCCGTCCCTGCGAGCCCTACTTGAGCCCCACAACGACAAAGGCGCTATCCACAAGGGGAGTGCCCACGTTCCGATTACCACCTGGTGAGCGGCAGCGAAAGACGAGGGGAAACCAATCAGCTGAGCCACCCGCGCCTTTGCGTTGACCGCCAAGCCCCCGCATTGGCGGCCCCCGTAAAAACGGGGTCCAGGGGCGGCGAATATGAGCGCGGAGCGCTCATTTTGAGCCGCGCCCTGGTGCTTCTTTGGTTTCTTTCTGGGCATCCAGAAAGAAACTCGCCCCGCAGGGCGAAACCCTCTGGAAATGCACAATCGCTGAACACTCAAGTAAAAACCACAACGAGGTGTTATCACAATGTTCTATTATTACGAAAAGGACGGAAAGATCCTGGCCTCTGAGCAGCCCAACCTCCCTTACCCCAAGGGAGAGCCCGTCCCCGGCGCGCCCATCTACTACCTGGTGGAGGGCGACCCGGTGCTGGGCCGGGGCTCCTTCAAGGTGAACCACCCGGGTCAGCTGAGGGCCCCCCACGGCCTGGAGGTGCTGGACGCCTCCCGCCTGCCGGAGTTCCCTCTGGACGGCCCCCTGTCCGCCGCCCTGGAGGCGGGGCAGCTCACCGCCGTGAACACCGGCCGGGCGGGCTGGGAGTCCGTCCTGTCCGCCGCCCCCAGCACCGGGAAAAAGCGGCTGAACATCCTGGCCATCGGGGATGTGGGCTCCACCCTGCTCACCGGGCTGAAGCTGCTGGGGGGCGACGTGCTCTCCTCCATCGGCATCTGCGACGTGAGCGAACAGGTCACCGCCCGGTGGGAGTTTGAAATGGGGCAGATCAACCTGCCCTGGGACTACAACGCCTTCCCGGACGTGGAGGTGGTCCCGGTGAAAAAACTCTTTGACTGCGACGTGTTCGTGTTCGTGGCCTCCCGGGGCATCCCCCCGGTGGGCTCCAAGGTGAAGGACGTGCGCATGGCCCAGTTTGAGACCAACGCCGCTATTGTGAAGCAGTACGCCAAAATGGCCCGGGCGGCCAACTTCCAGGGCCTGTGGTGCGCCGTGTCCGACCCGGTGGACCCCCTGGCCAAGACCGCCTATCTGGAGAGCAACAAGGACGAGAACGGAAATTGGGACGGCAGGGGCCTGCGGCCCGAACAGGTCCAGGGCTTCGGCCTGGGGGTGATGAACGCCCGGGCGGCCTACTACGCCAAGCGGGACGAGAAGCTGTCCTCCTTCCTCACCGAGGGCCGGTCCTTCGGCCCCCACGGCAAGGGCCTTTGGATCGCCAACTCCATCGACCGCTACGACGAGGGGATCTCCCAGGAGCTGACCCAGAAAACCGTCACCGCCAATCTGTGGATGCGGGAGCTGGGCTTCAAGCCCTACGTGGCCCCCGCCCTGTCCTCCGGGGCCCTTTCCATCCTCCTCACCCTCCGGGGGGAGTGGCACTGCGGGTCGGTGTTCCTGGACGGCATCTTCATGGGGGTCAAGAACCGCTACACCCCCGCCGGGGTGGAGACCGAACTGCTGCCCCGTATCCCCGACCAGCTCTTCGGGCATATTCAAGAGGCGGCGGAGGAATTGAAGCGCGTTTTGTGAGCGGAGCGCCTCATGCGGGTCCAGAAGGACGGCTGGCGGGTGAGGACACCTGTCCCTGCAAAAATGCAGAAACCGGTCCGGTGAACGCCGTAGGGGCCGACGACCTCGGCGGCCCGCGGGCGCACACTGTGCGCCCCTACAGAGAGAAGAAGTGCCCGGAAATGTTCTCTGAGAGAGGGAATCCCCCCGCCGCTTCGCGGCCCCCCCTTTGACAAGGGGGGCTTTGGCGGGGGGACACATCCGGGATACTAAAAGCCGCCTTTCAAGAGAGCACCCTCATCCGTCTGGCCTTCGGCCAGCCATCTTCCCCCTTGGAGGCGGAAGACTTGCGGGCGGCCCGGTGTGCCGCCCCTACGGAATGGCATGGGCGGCGCGTCCGGGAGGCCGCGCCCTACGGGCATCATGGTCCACGGAGGACGGGCGGCCACATGGGGCCGCCCCTACGGCGGAAATCGGACCGGGAGCGTTGGTTCGGCAATGCCAGGCGCGGCGGTGGAACCGCACCATTCGAAATTTTCAGCCAAGCCAGCCCCCAGTGGGGCGGAAGGGATCGCGGAAAGCCACTCAGATTTTGCGCGCCGGAAATTTTCCACCCATCCCAAGGGATAACCCCCGTAATAGGGGTCCGGGGAAAGCAGTCCTATGGACCTAGGCGGAGCGAAGCGGAGCCGTAGTCCATCGGCTGCGTCCCCGGCGGCGTTTTGGTGACTTTGCCGCCGCGGGCAAAGTCACTCGCCGCCCGCAGGCGGCGAAACTCCCCTGCAAGGAACGAAACTTCTCTATCATCGCCCCCTCATCCGTCACGGCTTCGCCGTGCCACCTTCCCCCCAAGGGGAAGGCTTTTAAGGGGAGCCCCCTCATCCGCCCCCTTCGGGGGCACCTGGCTTTTAAGGGGAGCCCCCTCATCCGCCCCCTTCGGGGGCACCTATCCCCTCTGGCCTTCGGCCATCGTCCCTACCCCTTTTGGCCTACGGCCATTTCCCCCTGACAGGGGGAATCGGCCCCTTGACAAGGGGAGTCGGCCCCCAGGGGGAAGGCTTATAATATGTATGGGGCGTCAAAACCCCTCTGTCAAAAAAGAAACGAAGGTGTCACCCATGTCCCTGACCGTATACTACCCCTCCCTGGACGACCCGGCGCGGCAGGCCCGCCTGGACCGGGTGCTCTCCCGGGCCCTGGCGGGCCGGGAGGTTCAGATAATCCGCCGGGCGGAGGACCTGGACCGGCGCAGATCCCCCCGGATTTTATTCGCCCTGCCTCTGGACGAGGCGGGGCAGAACTTCGCATATTTCCGCATGCTGGCCCGCCTGCGCCGGGAAAAAAATCTGCTGGAGGGCTGCACCGGCGGCCTGATTGTGGACGGGCCGGGGGAGCTCTACACCAAGTCCACGGCGGCGGAGCTGGCCCTGGCCATGAACCAGGCGGGATGCGCCCTGGTGGGCCGCCCCCTGGTGGAGGCCACCGGCTCCCTGGCCAACTTCCGCATCCAGGCCAAAAACCTGGGCACTGACCTGGTGGGGGCCTATGAAGCCGCCGCCCGGGAGCTGGCCGACCAGGCGGAGGCCTTCTCCTTCCCCGCCCGGGAGCAGCCCAACCTGCTGGCCCTCCACGCCTCCAGCCACCACACCTCCAACACCATGGCCCTGTGGGGGGAACTCCAGAAGCGCCTGTCCCCCCGGTGGCAGGTGGAGGAGATCGGCCTGCGCAACGGCACTCTGTCCGACTGCTCCGGCTGCCCCTACACCATGTGCCTCCACTTCGGCGAGCGGGGGGGCTGCTTCTACGGCGGCGTCATGTCCGAGGAGGTCTACCCCGCCGTGCGGAGGGCGGACGCCCTCATCCTCATGTGCCCCAACTACAACGACGCCCTGTCCGCCAACCTCACCGCCTTTATCAACCGCCTCACCGCCCTGTTCCGGCAGACCCGGTTTTACGACAAGGCGGTGTTCGCCCTGGTGGTGTCCGGCTACTCGGGCAGCGACACCGTGGCCCGGCAGCTGATCTCCGCCCTGAACATGAACAAGTCCTTCTACCTCCCGCCCCGGTTCGCCCTGCTGGAGACCGCCAACGCCCCCGGCGAGGCCCTCTCCGCCCCCGGCATCCAGGACCGCCTGGACCGGTTCGCCGCCGGGATGGAGGGGCTATTTGCAGAGAACAAAAATTGACAGAAATCGGCGCGCCATGATAAAATAAAACCCCTCCCGGTTTCGGGAGGGGAGCGTCGCTGTATTTTGGCGGTTAGCTACTCCCCCGTGAAAGGGGGTGAGGCTGATATGGGACACCGAGGAAAGCAATTTCTGAGGCTCTGTTTGTGTTTCGCCGTTCTGGCGTACATAATGACCATAAAAGCGTGCTGACCGCTCGGCTAGCACCCAAGCGGTCAGCGGGTTAAACCTGTTGTCATGTGAGGGCTAACCGTCACAGCGGCGCTCTTCATTTTCATTATACCACCCCTCCCAGGTTTGTCAACCGCCGGGAGGGCGTTTTGTTTTTCTCAGTCCTGCTCCCAGTGGCGGGTGCTGTGCACCCCCAGCCGCCGGTGGTACACCATCACAATGGCCTCGATCTTCTGCATACACGCCGGGTCGTCCAGCTCCGGGTCCTCCAAAATGTCGAAAATCTCCGCCAGCGCCTCCTCCGCCTGGGTGTGCGCCTCCGCCTGGAGCCGCTCCGGCGGCAGGGCAGACAGGTACTCCTCCACCAGCTTCCCCAGGGCGGCGTGGCGGAGGGCGGTGGGGATGGGGTTTTGTTCACAGTGGTACAAGGTCCTCGCTCCTTTCCAAGCGGCAGTGCTCCAGCGCATAGTCCAAAAAAATGCCGATCAGCTCATTTCGGCTGTGCCCGGTCTCCCGGGCAATCTCATCCATGCGGTCCACCATTTCATGCCGGAGGCGCACCGAAAACGTCCGGTATCCGTCCTCCCCCTTGGGCCGTTTGGGCCGGATTACCAATTCGTTGTCCCGCCGCATGGAATCACCTCCTGGTTAACCATAGTTTAAAACCATGGGGTGGTAAGAAGCTATGCTCACATTCCTGTTATTTTTTCTGTGCATCCTGTGGTGATGATATCACGGCGGACCGCATTTATTGACATTCAGTAAAGGTCATTCCAAATAAAACGCAGGCAAAGCGGGCGGGTCTGGGTCCCCTATGCATATCTTGCGGTGGTTCCGTCTATTTCGTAGGGGCGGGTGTCCTCACCCGCCCGCCCCGAAATGTTCCGATTTGCCTGTAGAGGCGCACAGTGTGCGCCCGCGGGCCGCCGAGGTCGTCGGCCCCTACGGCAAAACCGGAAGCTCCCCCTGAATTTCGTAGGGGCGGCACACCGGGCCGCCCGTAAGCCTTCCCCCTTCTAGGGGGAAGGTGCCGAGCGCATGCGAGGCGGATGAGGGTGGGCTCTGGAATCGCAGAGGCCTCTCAGCGGGCCGCCCACATTTGCCTCCCTTGCAAAAGGAGGCGGACGGTTCATTGTCCATCCCGCCAAATTCTACTTGTAATTCCCAGGGAAATCGACTACAATAAGACCATAGAATACAAAGACCCCAGCGAAAGGAAGGTAACGGCTTATGAAACTGCAAAACGACTTAGGGGAGATCCGCATCAGCAGCGAGGTCTTCACCGCCGTCACCGGCAGCGCCGCCACCAACTGCTACGGCGTCAAGGGCATGGCCGTCCGGTCCAAGACGGACGGGCTGGTCCACCTGCTCAAGCGGGAGTCCATGGCCAAGGGCGTGAAGGTATATTACAACGAGGACGGCACCGTCTCCATCGAGCTGCACATCATCGTGGAAAACGGGGTCAATCTGATGGCGGTATGCCGCTCCATCATGAGCGAAGTGCGCTATGTGGTCAGCAAGACCACCGGCGTGGAGGTAAAATCTGTGGACGTCTGCGTGGACTCCATGCGGTTTTGACGGACACTGTAGAAAGGAACTGGGCCGATATGAGACAAACCATTGACGCGGCGGCCTTTCAGCAGATGGTCATCCACGCCGCCGCCGCTATCTCTGTGGAAAAGCAGCAGGTCAACGACCTGAACGTGTTCCCCGTCCCGGACGGCGACACGGGCACCAATATGAGCCTGACCATCGCCGCCGCCGCGGGGGAGATGAAAAAGAAATCCTACGACACCGTGGGGCAGGCCGCCCAGGCCACCGCCTCCGCCCTGCTGCGGGGGGCCCGGGGGAACTCGGGCGTTATTTTGTCCCTGCTGTTCCGGGGCTTCGCCAAGGCCATCAAGGACCGGGAGACCATGGACGGCCGGGACCTGGCCATCGCCCTGGACTTCGGCGTGGCCGCCGCCTACAAGGCGGTGATGAAGCCCGCCGAGGGCACCATCCTCACCGTCTCCCGCATGGCGGCCGCCCGGGCCGCCGGCACCGCACGGGAGGACAACTGCGCCGAGGCGGTCCTCGCCGCCGCCATCGAGGAGGGCCAGACCGCCCTGGCGGACACGGTGAACCAGAACCCGGTGCTGAAAAAGGCCGGGGTGGTGGACGCCGGCGGCAAGGGCTTCCTCATCATCCTCCAGGGCATGCTGGACCAGCTCCAGGGCAAGCCCATGCCCGAGCTGAGCGAGGAGGAGCCGGAGGAGGAGAAGGCCGACTTCGGCGCCCTGTCCGCCGAGGAGATCACCTTCGCCTTCGACACGGTGTTCATCGTCCGGAAGCCCTCCCCCCATGTGAATCTGGAGCCCTTCCGCACCTACCTCAACGGCATCGGCGACAGCCTGGTGATCGGCGAGGACGACGAGGCCTTCAAGGTCCACGTCCACACCAACATCCCCGGAGCCGCCCTCACCGAGGCCCAGAAGTACGGCACCCTGGAGCTGGCCAAGATCGAGAACATGCGCACCCAGGCGGAGGACCTGGCCGCCGGGCGGCATGTCCAGAGCACCGACGACCTGGAGGCCGTGGAGGAGGAGCTGGAGAACCAGGGCTGCGCCCCGGCCCAGCCGGTGAAGGCCGCCCCCGAGAAGGAGTACGGCTATGTGGCCGTGTGCGCCGGCGCCGGGCTGGAGGCCGTGTTCCGGGACCTGGGGGTGGACGGGATCATCTCCGGGGGACAGACCATGAACCCCTCCACCGAGGACATTTTAAGGGAGATCGACCGCACCCCCGCCCACGTGGTCTATGTACTCCCCAACAACAAGAACATCATCATGGCGGCCGAGCAGTGCGTCCGCCTGTGCGAGGATAAGACCGTGGTGGTCGTGCCCACCAAGACGGTGCCCCAGGGCATCGCCGCCATGCTGGCGGTGGACCCGGACGTCGGGCGGGAGGAGCTCACCCAGATCATGACCGAGGCGGCCCAGCGGGTGCGCACCGCCGAGATCACCTACGCCGCCCGGGACTCCGACTTTGACGGCTTCGCCATCAAGGAGGGGGACTACCTGGCCCTGATGGAGCACCAGCTCTTCGGCACCGACCGGGACCTGGACGCCCTGCTGGACCGCCTGGCCCGTTCGGAGGACATCCAGAGCGCCGAGTTCCTCTCCATCTTCTACGGGGAGGACGTGACCGAGGAACAGGCCCAGCAGGCCGCCCAGAAGTTCACCGACGCCTGCCCCAACGCCGAGGTCAACCTGCTGCCCGGAGGACAGCCGGTGTACTACTATATGATCTCCGCTGAATAACGTAAAAGCGTAAAACAGCCGCCGGATGGCGGCTGTTTTTTGTGTCAGAAGAAAAAGAGGTTCCATGAGAACATTGCGGGCGGCCACATGGGGCCGCCCCTGCGGCATATACAGAAGCGGTTCCGTCCTTTCGTAGGGGCCGGTCCCAGACCGGCCCGCCAGGGTCTGGATTCCTCCGAGGTGTAGGGGCGGCCCTTGCGGCCGACCGTCCGGCGGGGGCGGCACGTCCAGGAGGCCGCGCCTTAGGAAATCTCCAGGGTGAGAGGGGCAAGCTCCTCCCCTACGAAAGGAACGCACGGTTTCGAGTTTGCGCAGGGGAGCCCCTTGGGGCTCCCGCCGAGATGTGGGCCGCGTTTCAAGAACCCACCCTCATCCGTCACGGCTTCGCCGTGCCACCTTCCCCCTTGGAGGGGGAAGGCTTGCGGGCGGCTACTAGCCGCCCCTACAGTCCACCGGAAACCAGTAGGGGCGCATAGCATGCGCCCGCCAGAATTCGCACCAGTACCGTTGGTTCGGAAGCGGCAGGCGCGGGAGCGGAACCGCTCCAGTCCCAATTTTCCTCCCGCTCAGGCCCCCAGTGGGGCCGGGATGAATTTAGACACCCACTCAAATTTTGCGCGCCGGAAATTTTCCGCCTGCTCCAAGGGGTAACCCCCGTAATGGGGTCCGGGGAAAGCAGTCCTATGGACCTAGGCGGAGCGAAGCGGAGCCGTAGTCCATCGGACGCGTCCCCGGTGGCGTTTTGGTTACTTTGCCGCCATGGGCAAAGTAACTCGCCGCCCTCAGGCGGCGAAACTCCCCTGCGAAAAGAGCCATCCAGCGGCCCGATGAGGGCATCGGGCCCTACAAAAAGCGTTCT
>CASFKT010000103.1 GCA_949295195.1 uncultured bacterium
TTCTCCCAGGCGGACGCCCTGGCCCTCTCCCTGGGCATCGCCGCGGACGACCCCCAGCGGCTGGAGGCCGGGCTCCTCTTTGAGCTCTCCCACAACAACTGGAACAACGGCCACACCTTTCTCCCCGCCCAGAAGCTCATCGCCGCCACCGGTCAACTGCTGGAGGCCTCCGGCGACCTGCTGGAGGAGCGGCTGGAGGTCCTGGCCAACCGGGGCGAACTGGACCGGGAGACCATCGCCGGCCAGGACGCCGTGTACATCCCCGCCCTGTACGAGGCGGAGACCTATATCGCCCACCGCATCGGGGAGATGAGCCAGGCGGAGCTGCTGCCCCCCGACGGGCTGGACCGGATCATCGCCCGCATCCAGCGGGAGCAGCGCATCACCTACGCCCCCCAGCAGCGCCAGGCGGTGGAGATGGCCGCCTCCCGGCAGGTGATGCTCCTCACCGGCGGGCCGGGCACCGGCAAGACCACCTGCCTGCGGGGGGTGCTGGCCCTGTTTGAGGCCATGGGGCTGGACACCGCCCTGGCCGCCCCCACCGGCCGGGCGGCCAAGCGCCTGGGAGAGCTGTGCTCCACCGACGCCTCAACCATCCACCGGCTGCTGGAGACCGGCTTTGACCCCAGCACGGGACAGCTGGCCTTTACCCACGACCAGTACGACCCCCTGGAGGTGGACGCGGTCATTGTGGACGAGGTCTCCATGGTGGACGTGCCCCTGATGTCCGCCCTCCTCTCCGCCCTGCGGGGGGACTGCCGGCTGGTGCTGGTGGGGGACCCGGACCAGCTGCCGTCGGTGGGGCCGGGCAACCTGTTCTCCGACCTGATCCGCAGCGGGGCGGTGCCCATGGTCCGACTCACCGAGATCTTCCGCCAGGCCGCCCAGAGCGCCATCGTCCGCAACGCCCACATGGTGAACGCTGGGGAGCTGCCCAACCTGAGGCAGAACGACAGCGACTTCTTCTTCCTCCGCCGCCGGGACCCCCAGCTGGCCGTGGAGACCATTGTGGACCTGTGCCGCCGCCGGCTGCCCGAGCGCATGGGCATCCCCGCCGACCAGATCCAGGTGCTCTCCCCCACCCGCCGCCGGGGGACCGGCACCACGGTGCTGAACCAGGCCCTCCAGGCCGCCCTGAATCCCCCCTCGGAGCGGAAGGGGGAGCGCCGCTTCGGAGACTGGATCTTCCGGGCGGGGGACCGGGTGATGCAGGTGAAAAACAACTACGACATCCTCTGGCGGGAGGAGGACGGCTCCGCCTCCGGCATGGGGATGTTCAACGGGGACATCGGAGTCATCCAGTCGGTGGACAAGGAGAGCGTGGTGGTGGACTTCGACGGCAAGATCGTGGAGTACACCCCGGACATGCTGGGGGAGTTGGAACCCGCCTTCGCCGTCACCGTCCACAAATCCCAGGGCAGCGAGTACCGGGCGGTGATCCTGGCCGCCCTGGAGGGGGCCCCCATGCTCATGACCCGGGGCATCCTCTATACCGCCATCACCCGGGCCAAGAGCCTGTTTATCGTGGTGGGGGACGAGAGCGCGGTGGCCCAGATGGTGGCCAACAACCGGCAGACCCGCCGGTACTCCGGCCTCCGGGCCCGGCTGGCGGGAGAAATCGAGACCTAAAAATAGATGCCGCCCCATCCAGCACCCCTGACTGCCTGGGACGTCTCCCTTTTGGCGATTGCGTTCCCAAAAGCGAAGCGGCCGCACATCTGCGCGGCCGCCTTTGCTGACTGGATGTATAGATTCTGCGATTGATTACTGAATGGACAGGACGTCTCCGTCCACGGTCACGGTCCGGCCCAGCATCTCAAAGAGCTGAGCGGGGGCCCAGGTGGTGCCGGGCTCCACAATATAGGGGGCCATTCCATAGTCCATCGGGGAGGTCATGCCCACCGCGCCCTCGATCTTGGTGACGCCCTGGATCAGATTATCGCCGATGTTCAGATTGACCCGGAAGGAGTCGTCCTCCACGGTGACCAGGGCGGCCTCGCCGTTCTCGCCGGGGGTGTAGGTCACTTCATAGCCCAGGGCCTGGGCCACGGCGGCCACGGGGACCATGGCGGCGCCGTTCTCCACCTTGCCGGTCACCGGGAGCACCATGTCGGTCTCCAGCACCACGGTCAGCTCAGTTCCATCCTGGAGCGCCTCGGCGGGGGCGGTGGTCTCAACAGGGATGGAGGTCTCGGCGGCCTCGCCGTCCCGCTCCTCCACCGCGCCGGGCAGGAGCATCAGATGGTCCGTGCCCGCCTGTCCGGGGTAGGACAGCAGAACGATGTCATACCAGGCCATCACATGGCTGCCCACCTGGAGATCGGCCAGGGAGGCCTGCTCACCGGCGTAGGTGGTCACAGAGGCGTCCGCCTCCACGGTGAGCCACAGACCGCCGTTGTCGGTGGTGATGGTGACGCTGCCGTCCTCATTCTGGGTGACGGCCTCCACCTCCTGGTACTTGGCTGCGCTGATGTCCTGGGGGAAGTTGCGCACAACGGCGTAGGCGGCGGACTGGGGCGGCAGGGAGCGGGTGGACACCGGGCTGTGATACACATAGACGGACTCGCCCACCTCCAGGTCCGAGGGGTCAGAGGCGGAGTAGTTCCCGCTGTCGATCCATACAGTGCTGGAGGAGATATTCATTACATACTCTCCATAGACCTCTGAGGTGAGGCGCAGTCTGGTGATGGTTCCCTGTTCGTCCCGGCCGATCTCCTGAATCTGGCCGTAGTAGCTCACGCTGTCGGGAAGGGTCTCCTCCTGAGTGGCGGCGGTGTCTGCCTGTGCGGGATCGGCGGGATCGGCTGCCGCGGCAGGCAGGACAGCGGCGCACAGCAGGGCGCTGCTGACCAGCAGAGCAGATAGGGTACGCTTCATACGTCAACACTCCTTTTACAGTGAGGGAAATTTCCCTGTTTGCTGGTTTAGACGACGGCGCGGGGAAAAGGTTCCCTGGAAAAAGAAAAAATTTCCGCGCCCGGTTCGCTCGCAAAATAAGCAGAGGCCTGCTGCGTCAAATCGCCTTGCCTGGCGAAAAAAACTTGCCGCTGGGCACATCTCCAATTTTCAAACAAGGCCTAGGCGGGCAGGGGGGAATATGGTATAATAAACATTAAGAAAACACAGCGGCAGATCTGCCCCGCTCCGGCGGGAAGCGTGGAAAGGATGGAGAAGGTATGAAGCGTTGGAGGCGCAGCGGAGCACTGATCCTGGCGGCCGTACTCTCCCTGTCTCTGGCGGCGTGCGGCGGCTCAGAGCCCACCCCGGAGGAGATTCTGGACCAGACCCTGCAGAACAGCCAGGAGGAGCTGGAGAGCCTGTCCGCCTCGGTCACTGCCCAGGTGGACATGGAGATCCAAGTGGGAGACCAGACTCAGACCATGGAGACCACCACGGCAATGGATATGGTGTGCTTTTCCGACCCCTTGAAGCTGAAGGCGGAGACCTCCATGGACGTGGGGGAGCTGGGCTCCTTTTCCGCCACCGTCTATGCCCAGCAGGAGGGGGATGCCTACATCACCTACACCGACGTGGGCGGACAGTGGTTCCGGGAGACCGCCAGCGCCGAGCTCCTGGAGCAGTATAATGCCTCGGCGGAGATGAATTCCTATCTGTCCAGTACCGACCAGTGGACCTTCCAGCAGGAGGAGGAGCTGGACGGGGCGGCGGTTCTGAAATTTTCCGGCACGGTCGCTGACAGCCAGGTGTCCGCCATGCTGGAGGAGAGCGGGGTGCTGGACAGCCTGGGCACCATGCAGCAGCTGGGGGTGAGTGCGGAGAACCTCCAGGGAATGCTCCAGGGTCTGGGAGAAATCACCATCCAGATGTGGGTTGACCCGGAGATCTGCTACCCGGTGCGGTATGAGATGGACATGACCCAGGTGTGCAACACCCTGACGGAAAATGTGCTCCAGGTGTTAGAGGACATGGGCCAGTCCACCGATGGGATCTCTATCCAGTATCCCCAGGTGAAGATGATTATGACCTGCTCCGACATCAACTCCGCCCCCGACTTCGAAATTCCGGCGGAGGCGCTGGAGGCGTGAAAAATGGAGGCCATTTGGCCTCCATTTTTCTGTTTATCCCAGCTCCCGCTCATAGGCCGCCTTGGCCGGCTCATTGAAGCAGACGAAGGTGACCGCCGGGCCATCCGGGTGCTCCGTCAGAAAGCGGCGGACCGTTTTGACGGCGATGCGGGTGGCCTCCTCCAGGGGATAGTGGTACACCCCCGTGCTGATGGCGGGGAAAGCCACCGTTCTGCACCCCAGTTCCAGGGCCAGGGCCATGGAGTTCTCATAGCAGCTCTCCAGCAGCTCCGCCTCTTGGTGTCCGCCCCCGTGCCACACGGGGCCTACCGTGTGGATTACATATTTGGCGGGGAGCCGGTAGCCCTTTGTGGCCTTGGCCTGGCCGGTCTGGCAGCCGTGGAGGGTGCGGCACTCGGCCAGCAGCTCCGGCCCCGCCGCCCGGTGGATGGCCCCGTCCACGCCCCCGCCCCCCAGCAGGGAGGTGTTGGCGGCGTTGACAATGGCGTCCACGTCCAGCTTGGTGATATCTCCGGTGACGACATGCAGTTTCATGGAACAGACCTCCAATCTGCGTTTTGTACCTCTAGTGTACCACAGATCCTTCGGCGGGACAAAAATTTTCTCTCCTGAAGCCGCAACTGGATGGGAGCGGTTTCGTCTGATATAATAGGGAATAGAAATCAAATTTTGAAGGGAGGTCCGACCGATGAAGCGTCTTGCGGTTTTCATGTTCGCGCTGCTGTGGCTGTTCTCCGGCTGCGGGCGGCCCAATCCCGGCTCCCCTAGCGGGGACTTTCAGCCCCTGTCGCCCCAGATGCAGTTTCCTCTCTCTGCGGATCGAGTCACCCTCTCCGTGACAAACACAGGCGACTACGTAGGAGAGTTTCAGAAGCCTGTCTTAGAGGTGGAGCGGGACGGAGGCTGGTACGCCGTCTCCAGGGAGGCGGCCCAGGAGACCTCCAATCTGCTCTCCCTGCCGCCGGGGGAGACTGGTGATTTCAGTCTGTTCCTCTCCCCCTACCGGGAGGAACTGGAACCTGGGAATTACCGGATGGTATTCTATTTTGTTCAGCAGGAGGGGTTCTTTGCCCTCACCTTCCAGCTGCTCTCCGATGAGGCATACGCCGGGGCCGAATCCCCCGCCGCTCTGGTGGTGGGCGGCGCTCTCTACGCCTCCACCGGGCGGCCCATGCCCGGGGAGGTGGCGCCCTCTGCTATTTTGGGGACTGTGCGCTCCTATACAGAGGAGCTCCCCACTGAGGAGGGACAGTCCAATTTTGACTGGAGTTGTACCGCTCCGTACGCCGAAACGGCGGACGGCCTGGCAGTCCTGGTGGACCGCGAGTGGACGCTGTTTGAGCCGTTTGGACAGGGGAACTGAGTTGGCACCTGCATGAGAAAGACCGGCCTGCGCGGCTGCACCGTGCGGGCCGGTCTTTTTGTGGTGGAGTTACTTTTCCCCTTCCGCCGCTTCCAGTACCGCTCCCACTGGACCGGGCTCGTGCTGGGTCCCCTTCTTTCGGGTCAGGAGCACCCCGGCACACAGGGCGGTGAAGGGGGCCACGGTGACCAGGCCGAAGGAGCCGATGACGGTGTGGATGATCTCCGCCGCCACGTACTTGTAGTTCAGGATGTGGTCCACCGGGGTGCCCTGGGCCATGAAGACCATGAGCAGGGCGATATAGCCCCCGGAGTAGGCGAACAGCAGGGTGGTGGTCATGGTGCCCATGGCGGCCCGGCCCACGTTGACGCCGGACTTGGCGGCCTCCCTCCAGCCCAGGTCGGGGCGCTTCTCCACCACCTCGTGGATGGCGGAGGTGATGTCCACGGACAGGTCCATCACCGCGCCCGAGGCCCCGATGAAGATGGAGGCCATAAAGATCTGGGTCAGGTTCAGGTGGGCGTAGCC
>CASFKT010000104.1 GCA_949295195.1 uncultured bacterium
TGCCCCTGGACGAGCGGAACAACGTGCTCACCGTCACCCAATACCGCTACGTGTTCGGGAAGCCCCTGCTGGAGATCCCCGCCGGCAAGCTGGAGCCCGGCGAGGATCCGGTCGCCGGCGCCCTGCGGGAGCTGAAGGAGGAGACCGGCGCCGTGCCGGACACCTTCCTGCCCATGGGGGTCATGCTCCCCTCCCCCGGCTGCCTGGGAGAGCGGCTGTACCTCTTCCTGGCCCGCGGCCTCCACATGGAGGACCAGCACCTGGACGAGGACGAATTCCTCACCGTGTACAAAATCCCCCTGCAAAAAGCCCCTATTTTGACATCCCCCGCGTTTTCTGTCATAATAAAAAACAAAAGGCAGGTGCCGCCCATGAAGCGCTATATCGCCGCCCTGGACCAGGGGACCACCAGCAGCCGGTGCATCCTCTTTGACCGGGAGCAGAACATCATCGGCTCCGCCCAGCGGGAGCTCACCCAGATCTATCCCAAGCCCGGCTGGGTGGAGCAGGACCCCATGGAGATCTGGTCCACCCAATATTCCGTCCTCACGGAGGTGCTGGCCCAGACCGGCGTCTCCCCGGAGGAGCTGGCCGCCATCGGCATCACCAACCAGCGGGAGACCACCATCGTCTGGGACCGGGAGACCGGCCGGCCCGTCTCCAACGCCATTGTGTGGCAGTGCCGCCGCACCGCCCCCCTGTGCGAGGAGCTGAAGGCCGACGGGGCGTTCTCCGCCTATGTGCAGGAGCACACCGGACTGCTCATTGACGCCTACTTCTCCGCCACCAAGCTGAAGTGGATTCTGGACCATGTAGAGGGCGCCCGTGAGAAGGCGGAGCGGGGGGAGCTGCTCTTCGGCACGGTGGACTCCTGGCTGGTGTGGAAGCTCACCGGCGGGGCGGTCCACATCACCGACGTGACCAACGCCAGCCGCACCATGCTCTTTGACATCCGGCGGCTGTGCTGGGACGAGCACATCTGTGCCAAACTGGGCATCCCCGCGAAAATGCTGCCCCAGGTGCGGGACTCCAGCCAGGTCTATGGGACCGCCGATCTGCTGGGGGCGGAGGTCCCCATCGCCGGGGTGGCCGGGGACCAGCAGGCCGCCCTGTTCGGCCAGGGCTGCTTCGCCCCGGGGGAGGCCAAAAACACCTACGGCACCGGCTGCTTCCTGCTGATGAACACGGGGGACCAGCTGTGCCGCAGCCGGAACGGACTGCTCACCACCGTCGCCGTTGGGCTGGACGGGAAGGTGGAGTACGCCCTGGAGGGTTCCGTCTTTGTGGGCGGCGCGGTGATCCAGTGGGTGCGGGATGAGCTGCGCTTCATCAGCGAGGCCCGGGACGCGGAGTACTACGCCTCCAAGGTCCCCGACACGGGGGGCGTCTATCTGGTCCCCGCCTTCACGGGCCTGGGGGCCCCCTACTGGGACATGTACGCCCGGGGGGCGCTGGTGGGCATCACCCGGGGGACCAGCCGGGACCACATCATCCGGGCGGCCCAGGAGTCCATCGCCTACCAGGTTTGGGATCTGGCCGACGCCATGGAGAAGGACACGGGCATCTCCCTGAAAGAGCTCAACGCCGACGGCGGGGCCAGCCGGGACAGCTTCCTGATGCAGTTCCAGTCGGACATTCTGAACAAGCCCGTGTGCCGCCCCAAGATCCGGGAGACCACCGCCCTGGGGGCCGCCTATCTGGCGGGGCTGGCGGTGGGCTTCTGGAGCGGCCGGGAGGAGATCCGCGCCCTGCGGCAGACTGACCGGCTCTACCAGCCCGACATGGACGGCAAAACCCGGGAGCGGCTGCTCCGGGGCTGGCACAAGGCTGTGGGCCGCTCCCTGAACTGGGCGGAGGCCTAGGACTGAACTGCGAAACACCAAAGGAGAACCAAGGGAATGGAATATTTTAACGTCTGCAAAGAGATCTGGAACCGGTGGGTGCCCCAGCGGGGGCACGCCCAGGTGCTCCAGGGGGAGCTGCTGCGGCAGATCGAGCGTCTGCGGTACGAGGCCCAGCACAACGAGAATCGGAACTGGAACGACGACTTTCTCTACTACTGCGACTTTCTCCGCTCCACCCTGCGGGAGGCGGACTGCCTCACCCCGGAGGAGCGTGAGGAGGTAAACGCCGCCCTGGTGCGCCTGCGGTCCAGCGGCGAGGTGGCCTGCCGCTACTACCAGGGGGACATCTCCGATGAGGAGCTGGCCGAGGACTACAACGGGGAGCTGGCCTATCAGGCCGACGACCTGTACGACCTGGTGTGCGACGCCATCGCCCTGTTTTACCAGGCCAACCCCAATCCCATTCCCTATGAGCGCCGGCGGGGCGGCCGCCGGTAGCCTTCAGCAAAGGAGCGTCACTGTGGAAGCACTGTTTATCCCCACCCTGTCCTTCTGGGAGAACGGCAACAGCTGGTACGGCAGCCTGGGACAGGCCCGCTTTTTCATCCAGCCCCAGGAGGACCAGCTCACCGTCCAGCTGTGGCGGGGCCCCCTCACCAAGGAACTCAGTGAGATCCTGGCGGAGACGGCCGTTCCCCTCAGCCAGGAGGGGCTGGACCAGCTCACCGCCTGGCTGAACCAGCAGGCGGTGAAACTGAATCAGGCATAAAAAATCCCACCGGCCGCAGCCGGTGGGATTTTTTATTTATGTCAGTCCTGGACCTCACGCAGGCGCTTGACTGCGGCGGAATCCTGAACGCTCTTGACTTTTGCCTCGTTTACATAGCGGGTAACAGCGGCGGTGCTCTTCTTCACCGGGGTGATGGTGCCCGCACCGGCCACGCAGCCGCCGGGACAGCCCATGCCCTCCAGCAGGTAGCCATTGTACTTGCCGGCCTTGGCCATCATCAGCATCTTGCGGCACTCCCGCAGGCCGTCGGCGTGCTCCACCAGGACCTCCCGCTCCGGGTCGATCTCGGCAATGGCCTTCTTCACCGCGTCGGCCACGCCGCCGGTGACGGCGAAGCCCCGGCCCAGAGAGGTACCGGTGGAGAACTCATCGTCGGGGTCGTAGGGCATCTCGGAGGGGACGATGCCCTTGGCGTCGAAGATACCCTGCATCTCCTCGAAGGTGAGCACGAAGTCCACGTCGCTGCGGATGGTGCGGCGGGAGGCCTCCAGCTTCTTGGCGGTGCATGGGCCGATGAACACGATGCGCACGTCCGGATGGTCCTTTTTATACAGCCGGGCGGTGAGCACCATGGGGGTCATGGCCATGGAGATGTAGTCCTTGAACTGGGGGAACAGCTTCTTGGCCATCACGCTCCAGGCAGGGCAGCAGGAGGTGGCCATAAAGGGTTGCTCGTTGGGAACCTTCTTCAGAAAGTCCTCGGCCTCCTCGGCGGTGCACATGTCGGCGCCCACGGCCACCTCGATGACCTTGTGGAAGCCCACCTGACGCATGGCCTCCCGCAGCTGGGAGGAGGTGACCTTCTCGCCGAACTGACTGACAAAGGCGGGCGCTACGGCGGCCACCACCTTGTCGCCCCGCTTGATGGCCTGGATCAGCTGGAAGATCTGGCTCTTGTCGGAGATGGCGCCGAAGGGGCAGTTCACCAGACACATGCCGCAGGAGACGCACTTGTCATAGTCGATCTTGGCCCGGCCCAACTCGTCGGAGCCGATAGCGTCCATGCCGCAGGCCTCGGCGCAGGGGCGCTCAAACTTCAGAATGGCGCCATAGGGGCACTCGTCGGCACACTTGCCGCACTTGATGCACTTCTCCTGGTCGATGAAGCTCTTGCCCTGGACGATGGAGATGGCGTCCTTGGGGCAGACCTCCTTACAGGGGTGGGCCAGACAGCCCTGGCACATGTTGGTCACCTGCACCCGCTTGGTGGGGCAGGCGTTGCAGGCAAAGGAAATAATGTTGATCAGCGGGGGATCGTAGTACTTCTCCGCTACCAGGCTGTCCTCCAGGTAGGCGTCCGTGGGCTCGTACTCGCTTACATTCCGCAGGGGCAGGCCGATGGCCAGACGGATGCGCTCGCTGACCACAGCCCGCTCCACCAGGATGTTCTGACGGTACTTGGCCACCTCGCCGGGGATGATCTTGTAGGGCAGCTCCCGAATGGTTTTGGCGTAGTTGCCCCCCTCAAAGGCCATCCGGGCCACCTCGGTAAAAACCTGGCGCCGGATATCGTTGATAAAGGTATGGACACCGCGCATTTGCTTTCTCCTCCTCTGTTTTGCAGGAAAACTTTCATCTTACACGGCTCTATCTTACCATAGCCGGCCCGCTTTGGCAACTGTTCTGCCCGTTAAGAAAGTGGAGATTTCTGCAAAATTTTCCTGTATCTCATACAGCACTTTCCCCAACTGCCTGCTTTCTTTGAAAAAGAAAGTAAGCAGTTCCTTTTGGTAGAACGGCCCCCAAAACCAGCAAAAAGAAACCGCCGGAAACCCTTGGCGCGCAAGGTTTCCCGGCGGTAGACCTGGTAGACGGCTGGTAGACCGGATTGGTCTACCAGCATTTAAGCGGAGGGGAACTTGGTGTAGGGTTCTGTGCTGGAGAGTGTGACCCCGGTCCCGGTCAGCACCAAATCACCGCCGTCGGGCCCGCAGAACCAGACGTCCACAGTGTCCGGATCTCCTACGTCAGGATCGACTGCCCAGCACTGGAGGGTCTTTTTGACGCTGTCCAGCACCAGCTGATCCCGCTGCACGGTTTCCGACTGGTTCCCCTCCTCCGACACATCGGCGGTCAGCAGTGTGCACGTATCCGCAAAGGTAACCGTGATTCCGCCCTTGCCGGAGTAAATCTGATCGGCCAAATCCAGATTCCATCCGGTGATTTTTGCCATGGCAGAGAGCACTTCGGTCACCGGAACCTGGCCTGTCTCCAGGCGCTCTCCTGTATATTCCACGGGGAATTCCGCATACTCCCCATCTGTCCCCACATAGATCGTAACAGAGGCGGCTTTCTCCTCACTTCCCCCGTCTGAGCCCGCCTCAGACTGAACCGGAGGTGCAGAGGACACGCCCCCGCCCGTCACAGAATCGGAGGTTCCCCCCGCTGGGATTCCGCATGCGGCCATGGCGACGACGCAGGCGCCGATGCACAGGGAAAAAAGCCTTCGTCTCATATGGATGACCTCCTTTCTACTTCCCGGTCAATCAAATGGTTCTAGTGAGGCACTATTATAGGGTAGAAAACCAAATCCGTCAATGCAGCGGACCGTTTGTTTTCAAAAGGTTCTTTCTTTATTCACAAAACGGCGGCCCGGACCTCAACCGCCCAGACCGCCGTTTCTCCATTACTTTCGCTTTTTGTGCTTGTCAAAAAAGCCCTTCAGTCCGCTCTCCTCGGGAACGTCCTCGCCCATGGCCTCAGCGAAGGCCCGCAGGGCCTCCTTCTGCTCGCCGTTGAGGGAGGTGGGGATCTGGACCCGGACGGTGACGTACTGGTCGCCCCGGCCCCGGCCCCGCAGCTCCGGGATGCCCTTCCCCCGCAGGCGGAAGGTGGTCCCGGTCTGGGTCCCGGCGGGCAGATTATATTTCACCTTGCCGTCGATGGTGGGGATTTCCAACTCGGCCCCCATCACCGCCTGATAGAAGGTCACCGGCTGCTCATAGAGCACGGTGGTGCCGTCCCGGTGGAACTGGGGATGGGGCTTGACATGGACCGCCACGATCAGGTCGCCGGCGGGGCCGCCGTTTTTCCCGGCATTGCCCTGGCCCCGCAGGGAGATGGCCTGGCCGTCGTCGATGCCGGCGGGGATGCTGACTGTGACCCGCTTGCTTTTTTTCACGCTGCCGCTGCCGCCGCAGGCCTTGCAGGGAGTGTGGATGATCTTGCCCGTCCCCCGGCAGCGGGAGCAGGGGGCAGTGCTGGAGAAGGCAAAACCGCCGGTGCGCTGCTGCACCCGGACCACGCCGGTGCCCCGGCAGTCGGG
>CASFKT010000105.1 GCA_949295195.1 uncultured bacterium
CCTGTTCCCTGCGAGCACGTGGCCGATCCCACGGGTGCCGGCGATTCGCACAGGTCCGGTCTGCTCTTTGGCTTAAGCCACGGTCTCTCGGTTGTGGAATCCGCGAAGTTCGGGTCAGTTACCGCCAGCTACTGCATTGCCTGCCAGGGCACACAGGAACACCACTTTACGAAGGAAGACTTTGTCCAGAGGTACAACTCTGTCTTTGGAGAAATGCCCATAAGTCTCTAACCATTCACCAATAGTGCATGAAGGGCCGCGTATTGCGCGGCCCTTCTTCGTCTCTACTGCTCTTCACGGCAACAGCTTCTTCAGTTCCGTGCCAATGTACCATCGATGCAGATGGCCTGCTCCTGAATCTCCCTTGGGCAGAAAGCCTGGGAAAGATTCACGCAGGCAAAGACTGCCCTGGAATTCTGGTACGTCATGCGCCAGAAGGGGTATTTGATGATGCCTGGCGTGTTTTCCCCCAACGCCCAGCTCCCAGAACAGGATATGCTCGCCCTTGTGACGGTGCAGGAGCTCCTCGTAGCGACCGGCTGCCATGCCAGCTCCTCCCGGATCCTGATGGCTGTTCTCTCAAGAAAGGCAAAGACTTACGTCCTGTCTTTGAGAAGCATGGGCCTGCATATCCTACGACCTGGGTGCCCTGCACGCCTTCCAAAAGGCTCGCGGCCTCTCTCTCGCCCGGGGTCTCCCAGGCCCCCTTCCTTGCGGTCCACCCACCAGCGCCTGTCCACATGCCCGAACCACCAGCGGTTATGGTCCGTGCGCAGCATTTCCTCGCACAGCTCTCTGGCCTCGGCAGTCTTGAGCCTCTCGACAGCTGCGTCTATCCAGTCCTTTGCGAAGGCATTGCCCTTGTCCAGCTCTTCCTTCAGGTTGAAGAGGAGGTCCAGCTGGTCCGCGTCCTTGGCAAGCCTGGCCTCGAGGCTCTCCCTGGCCTCGAACTCGTCGTAGGCAGCCAGTATCTCCTCCCCAAAGCCGGTTCCTTCCACTGCGTCCGCCTGGGCCCTGCGCTCGTCCTTGTTCGTATAGCGCTGGTTCATGTAGTTGAGATCCGAGGTCCTGGCCTCATGCAGATCGTGGAAAAGCCCCAAAAGTGCCGTGTGTTCCGCATTGGCGCCTGCCCTCTTGGCAAGCACGTAGCCTATGAGGGCCACGCGAAAGCTGTGCTGGGCTACGTCCTCCTGACCGCTTCCAAGATACGCCCAGCCTGTGCGCAGGGTCTTCCTGAGCCAGCCAGCCTCGAAGATAAAGTCCACCACGCGCTCAAGCTTCAGGTTTCTTTTGGGCTTTCCGGCCCTTCTGCCCAGTCCGTGTGCAAGGGCTTTCACTCGGCATCCCCCTTGTCGCTGCCGTACTTGCGCAGCTTCTTGTGCAATCTCTGCCTTCACGAAGACTGCCTCTTCCTCGACCTTCTGGAACTCGGCTGCGGGCGCGCTTTCCTCGACAACAGGAGCGGGAGCCACAGGAGCGGCAGCCACGGGGGCGGCCACAGGGGCGGCGGCAACGGGGGCAGCGGCGCCGGTCTTCTCTACGGTGACGCTGTAAACCTTGCCATTCACGGTGACATTGTAGTTCATAGTTGTTTTTCCCCTTTTCTGAATAATATGGCAAGTCATCCAGACCCCGTCCCGGACCCGGATGCGTTTTGCCCGGGTCCTCCGCTTGAAAGATTCAATTCAAGCGGAGGACCGCATTTGATTTATTGTAGCATTTATGCAAGATATCTGTCAAGAAGCTGAGCCGGGAAATTCCGGCGCGGGCCGCAAACTCTTACAGCACGTCGGCAAACGCCTGGATGGCGGTGCTGGCCTGGCCGAAGTCCCGCATCTGCTGGTCCACGCCCAGCTTGATGTGGGGGATGCCGGCGTCGTCCAGAGCCTTCTTCAGGTAGGGATACTCCATCTCCTCGGGGTCGCAGAACTGCTGCATGAACAGCACCAGGCCCTGAGCGCCGGAGTCCTTCACCATCTGCACCACGAAGTCGCCGCGGCGGTTCTGGTTGGAGTGCTCATCGTACAGGAGCACGTCGTAGTCCTGGTCGGCAAACTGCTGGGCCAGGGCCATCATGGGATCGCCCTCCTCGCTGGCGTCCACCCGGAAGGAGCGGCTCTCCTGGGCCACGTCGTCGGCGGCAATGGCAATCTTGTTGTCGTCGAAGATCTGCAGCAGCTTGGGGTTGTCGCAGATGATGCCGGAGGTGACGATCTTGCAGCCCTTCCAGTCGGCGGCGGGCAGTTTCGAGAGCTCCTCGTTCAGCGCCTCCAGCTTCTCGGCGTACACATCGGGCTCCATGAACCAGGCGGCGCGGAGCACGGCGGAGCGCTTCACGGCGGAGATCACGTCGCAGTGCTCGCTGGCCAGCTTCACGAAGGCGCGGCGGGCGGCGCGGTTGCGGTTCATCACCTTGATGGCGGCGCGCAGGTCGTCGTCGGTGATGGTCTTGCCGGCGATCTTCTCCAGCTCGCCCTTCACGTGCATGTACTGGTCCACGGTGAACTGCAGGCCGAAGGCGGGCTTACGGTTCTGGGGGTGAGCCAGGAAGATGCAGGGCAGCTTGCCCTCCATGGCCACGCGGTAGTTCTGGCTCATGGGGCGCAGGGTGTCGCAGATGGTGGGGGTGATGATGCCGTCCAGCTGATCCAGAGTGCCGTCCAGCAGCATCTCCAGGGCCAGCTGGCCGATGGTGCAGTAGAAAGTGGCGCAGTACTCCTTGGCCAGGGCGATGGTCTTCTTGTTGCTGCCCCAGATGCCCATGGGCACCATGCCGGCGGCTACCACCAGCTCCACAGGGGCGTAGTAGGGCAGAACGCCGATGACCTTCTTCCCCTCCTGCTTATACTGGGAGAGGACCCGATGGGGGTGCTCGGAATACTCTTTAAACTCGTTCAGCAAAACCTCGGTGCTCATTTCGCCTCGGCCTCCTTCTTCGCTTGATTGGCCTCCATGGCCTCCACCAGACCCTGGACACGGGTCGCATACTGGGCCTCGTTGAAGTTCCGGGGATCGGCCTGGTCGCCGTCGAAGCCGGCGCAGGGCACGCCCAGATCCTTGGTAAAGCGGCGCTGCATCTCGGCCATATAGCCGGACCAGGGCTTGCAGGAGCGGTTGTAGTGGACCAGCACGCCGTCCACCTTGTTGTCCCGGCAGATGCCCTCACGCCAATCCACGCCCTGCTCGATACACACGGAGTTGGGGGCCTTGTAGTAGGCGCGGGCCATCTCGTCCATGTTGTTGTACACGAAGCCGAAGGCGGGGGCGTACACCACGGCGGTGACGTTGACCCCGTGCTCCTTCAGGGGCTTGAACAGGTTGGGCAGCTTGGGCCAGCAGGGGATGCCCTCGAACATGACGCGGTACTTCTCGGGGAAGGGCGTGGTGCTCTTGCCCTCCTTGACGGCCTCGGCCAGGTCCTTCTCCAGCAGCTCGAAGGCCTCGGCGGCCTCCACCTTGCCGCGGGCGGTCACCACGTCGGCCATGTGGTTGAACAGATCGAAGCCGCTGTAGGGGGCGGGCTTGTACTGCAGGTAGTCGCACACCCGCAGCCAGGCCTTGGCGGTGCGGTTGGCGTTCTCACAGGCGTGCTCGAACTTCTTCTCGTCGAACTTCTTGCCGGTGAGCTCCTCCAGCTGGTGGATGGCCGCGTCGAACTGAGCGCGGACATAGGCTACGTTGGTGTCGTGGACGTCCACGGTGTTGTTGTAGGGGATGTCGATCATGATCAGGGGAATGTTGCGCATCCGGCAGATGTTCTCATACCACTTGGTCATGCAGTTGCAGATGTTGTTGCAGCACAGCACAAAGTCGGGCTGGGGCATGCGCATCTGACGGTAGGGCTTGATGGCCTCACGGCGGAAGTTCTTGTAGGCGATCTCCTTCTCGGTGGTCTCCGGCAGGGCCTCGATCTCATAGATGTCATCCAGCACGGTGTAGGGCTGCATGGTCTTGGGGTCCTTCTTGGGCTTGCCGGTCTCGGGGTCGATGACCACCTTGCCGTTCTCGTCCTTCAGGGGCTTGCCGCTGTTGGGATCGATGATGTACTCCAGGGTCTCGGGGTCAAACTTCCGGGACGCGCGCTTGCCGGCGGCATAGGCCAGGCTGATGCGGGCGTAGCCGCAGATGTCGTTATCAAAGCCCAGATCCTCGGCGGCCTTGCACATGATCTCGCCGTCGCGGTTGGCGGCGATGCCGGCGGCCTGGTTCTCGGGGTACATGACGTTCAGGTCGAAGGCCTCGGCCAGCTCACAGGGGAACTTGGAGCTGGACCAGCCCACCAGCTTTCCTTCCGCGTGGGCCTTCCGGGCGTCGGCGTAGACGTCCTCCACGACTTTGCGCAGAGCCTTTACGCCAGGGCTAACTTCTTTTGCCATAGTAAATCTCCTCCCTACTTGATAGGCAGTATCAATTCCTCACGCGCACCCGGGGGTTAATCCTTGTGCGCTCTCTTGTAACGGTCGTAGGCAAACAGGGCCGCCCCCAGGGCCCCGTTGTACTGGGTCAGAGGCGAGGTGTGGATGGTCCGGCCCAGCTCCTCCTCCAGCGCCTTGACCACGCCGGTGTTCTGGGCCACGCCGCCGGTCATCACCACCAGCTCCTTGGCGCCCACACGGTGGGCCAGGCCGGCCACGCGGCTGGCAACGGAGTGGTGGATGCCGTTGATGATGTCCCGCTTATCGGAGCCCTGAGCCAGCTGGCTGATGACCTCGCTCTCGGCGAAGACGGTGCAGGTGGAGCTGATGGCCAGATTCTTGGTGGACTGGGCACCCAGCGCCCCCAGCTCCTCCACCTTCACCTCCAGCACCCGGGCCATCACGTCCAGGAACCGGCCGGTTCCGGCGGCGCACTTGTCGTTCATGACAAAGTTGGTCATGACGCCGTTCTCAATCTGGAGGACCTTCACGTCCTGGCCCCCGATGTCGATGACGGTGTGCACGTCGGGGAACAGGAAGCTGGCCCCCTTGGCGTGGCAGCTGAGCTCGCTCATCTGGTAGTCCGCAATCCCCTCCAGGGAGTTGCGGCCGTAGCCGGTGGCCAGGGTGAAGGCCATATCCTCCTCCTTCATGCCGGCGTTCTCCAGCACCTGGGAGATGGCCCGCTGGGGGCCGCTGGTGCCGGCGCCCACGGCGATCAGGGACTTGCTGATGATCTCCTTGCCGTCGGCCAGGATCACGCACTTGGAGGCGGTAGACCCGATGTCAATTCCTAACGTATAAATACTCATTCGTTCTGATTCTCCACACATGAAATTTGGTCGGGCGCCGGCCGTCTCAGGCACGGGCGTCCTCCGCGGACCGCCCTGACTCTCTCCGGCCCCCGGGGGCGCGCTTCCGCCCCCGGGAACCGGTCTCATCTGAAATGCTTACTTCTTGAAGGTGTCGAAATCCTTGATGGTCCGAGGCAGCAGCATCTGATGGAAGGGGCAGATGCTCTCGGGGTTCTGATAGCAGGAGTCGGTGAAGGCCACGATGTAGTTGCGCATCATGGGCAGATCCACCACCTCGTCCACCAGACCGGCCTGAGCGCAGAACAGCGGCTTGGACTTCACGTCGTAGTCGTCGATCAGTGCGTTCATCTTGTCGATAGTGGGCTGCAGGTCCTTGCCCGCCTTCTGGTCCTTGGCCAGACGGCTGGTGTACATGGCGTTGGCGGCGGTCTTGCCGTTCATGACGTTGATCTCGGTGGCCGCGGTGCCCAGGGAGAAGGCGTTGTTGTCGTTGCCCTGGGGGCCGCCCAGCACGTAGTGGGCAGCGGCGGTGCCGCGGCGCAGGGTGATCTCCATCATGGGCAGGTTGCTGTTCTGGATGGAGTAGATCAGGGACTGGCCCAGACCCAGCAGCTCGGCGACCTCGGCGTCGTCGCCCACGTCGATGCCGGTGGT
>CASFKT010000106.1 GCA_949295195.1 uncultured bacterium
CTTGATGTACGCGTCGATGGACTTGGCGGCGGACTTGCCCGCCCCCATGGCCAGGATAACGGTGGCTGCTCCGGTGGCGGCGTCGCCGCCGGCAAACACACCGGGCAGATTGGTGTGCCCGCCCTCGTCGGCGGCCACACATCCCTTCCTGGTCTTCTCCAGGCCCTCGGTGCCCTTGGTGCTCATAGGGTTGGGGGAGGTGCCCAGGGCCATAATCACCGCGTCCACCTCGAACTGGAACTCGCTGCCCTCCACGGGGACGGGGCGGCGGCGGCCGGAGGCGTCGGGCTCGCCCAGCTCCATGCGGATGCAGGTCATGGACTGGACATGTCCCTTCTCATCCCCCTCAATGGACACGGGGTTGGTGAGCAGGTCGAAGATAATGCCCTCCTCCTTGGCGTGGTGGACCTCCTCCGCCCGGGCGGGGAGTTCCGCCTCGGAGCGGCGGTAGACGATGTGGACCTCGGCCCCCAGACGCTTGGCGCACCGGGCAGCGTCCATGGCCACGTTGCCGCCGCCCACCACGGCCACCTTCTGGTTGTGAAGGATGGGGGTGGGGCTGTCCTCCTTGTAGGCCTTCATCAGGTTAATGCGGGTGAGGTACTCGTTGGCGGAGTATACGCCCACCAGCCCCTCGCCTGGGATCTTCATAAACATGGGCAGGCCGGCGCCGGAGGCGATGAACACCGCCTCATAGCCCCGCTCAAAGAGCTCGGGGATGGTCAGGATCTTGCCGATGACCATATTCAGCTCGATGTCCACCCCCATCTTCTCCAGGTTGGCCACCTCCCGGGCCACGATGGCCTTGGGGAGACGGAACTCGGGGATGCCGTAGGTGAGCACGATGACAGCCACCTTGTGGCCGTTCTTGGGGGCGGTGGCCACGTTGGCGATTCCCTGCTCGGCGGCCCAGTCGGCCACAAAGCGCTCCACCCGACCGATGGCCACGGGCTCTCCCTTCACGCCCCGGACGCACTTGCCCTCGCACTGGTTCTCCTGGGGGCACACCCGGCCGGAGATGGCGGGCAGGGCGTTGGCGTTGGACAAAATCTCATAGGCGGCGGCGATGTCCCCCTCGGCCACCTTGGCCAGGAAGTCGGGGATGGGGATGCCCACCGGGCAGCCGCTGACGCAGGCGGGGTTCTTGCAGTGGATGCACCGCTGAGCCTCGTTCATGGCCTGCTCCAGGGTGTAGCCCTGGGCCACCTCCAGGAAGTTGTGGTTGCGGACCTGGGGGTCCTGCTCGGGCATGGGGGTCTTCGTCATCTGCATATTAGCCATTGAGGGCACCTCCTCCCAGACGGCAGAGGTGGTCCTCTCTCGCCTTGGTCTCAAAATCTCTGTAAGTAGCATTCCGGGCGATCACCTCGTCGAAGTCCACCTGGTGGCCGTCGAAGTCGGGGCCGTCCACGCAGGCGAACTTCACCTCGCCGCCCACGGTGAGGCGGCAGCCGCCGCACATGCCGGTGCCGTCGATCATAATGGGGTTCATGCTCACGGTGGTAGGGATCTCGTACTGCTTGGTCAGCTTACAGGCAAACTTCATCATCATCAGGGGACCGATGGCGAACACGTGGTCGAACTTCACCCCGCTCTGGATGAGTTCCTCCAGCTTGCCGGTGACGAAGCCATGATAGCCGTAGGTGCCGTCGTCGGTGCAGATGTGCAGGTCGGTGCAGGCCTGCCCCATCTCCTCCTCCAGGATCACGATATCCTTGGTCTTAAATCCGCCGATCAGGTCCACCTGGTTGCCGGCCTCGTGCAGGGCCTTGGCCACCGGCAGGGCGATGGCGCAGCCCAGGCCGCCGCCCAGGACGGCCACACGGCCGTAGCCCTCCACATGGGTGGGCTCCCCCAGGGGGCCCACAAAGTCGTGGAGACAGCCCCCCTCCTGAAGCTGGTCCAGAGCCATGGTGGTGGCCCCCACCTTCTGGAAGATGACGGTGATGGTCCCGTTCTCCGTGTCGGCGCTGGAGATGGTCAGCGGAATGCGCTCTCCATCCGCGTCCACCCGCAGAATGATAAACTGACCCGCCTTGGCCTTGGCGGCCACCAGCGGCGCATGGACGGAGATCTGGCTGATCTCCGGCGTCAGCACCTTCTTTTCCACGATTTGATACTGCTGTTTCACGCTTTCTCCTCCTTATCGGTCCGAAATCCTCAGGGTGCCGGGACATCATTCTGCGGCACCCCGCGGTCCCCCTCCGTCCTTCTCGCTATATCGAAGCGCGGCAGGCCGCGCAGGGATAACTATTTAAAAAATCTTCTCCGGCGGTATCCGCCGTACCGCCCGCTGCGCTTCCGGCGCACCAGGGCCCGAACCAAAAGCACCACCGCCGCGATGAGCGCCGCCGCCAGCAGCAGAACACCGATGGTGAGCAGGTTGGGGCTCTTGATAAGCTCGATGGGGTTCCAGCTGCTGCTCACGTCCTTGCGCCCGTCGGGCCATGCGTACGAGGTGGGAATCCCGTCCTGCCCAAAGCTTTGGAGATAGGCCGCCAGGGCGTACCACTCCTTCAGCTCGTGTCCGGAGGAATCGTACAGGATATAGTCCTCCAGGTTGGTCACCGGCTGGCCGTTCTCATCCTTCGGCACAATGGAGAGCAGCCCGAAGGAGCGGTCCCGCACCGTGCTGAGCATCTGGCCGCAGTACAGGCTGGTCACCACCCGGTACAGCTTTCCGTTTTCCGGGGCCTCCCCTGTCTGGGTAAGGACTGCCTCCGTCACCTTATTGAAAAACATCCGATGGGTGTTGAAGGAGTAGTCCACTCCGGACAGGTAGAGCTGGGCCTCCGGCATCAGGGTGGACACGGTGGCGTCCACCTCCAGCACCGCCCGCAGCTCCTTGCCCGTGAGGTAGCAGGAGATCAGCGGAGACCCGGCGGTCCCGTCGGCCCCGGCCCCCACATTCAGCACATCAAAGACCTGGGCCGTGGTGACATTTCCCCGGGGCAGCGGAGCCCGCAGCACTCCGTCCGCCGTAAGGGCGATCAGGGGCTCTCCCTCCGGCAGCCCGGCAATGGTCCGGGCCGCCCAGGCAAAGGAGTCCGCCGTCAGCTCTCCCAGGGCGTTTCCATCCTGAACCCCCGCCTGGGGCAGGGGGAGGAAAAAGTCGCTTCGGGTCAGCACCTGGTCATAGGTGAGACCATAGGAGCCCAGATAGCCGATGTCCACCTGCTCCTTCCAGTCCTGGGTCAGAGCGGAAATCTCCGGGTCCTCCCCCGCCGTCCCGTCAATGGGGATCAGGCGGTACTCCTCCAGGGTCTTCTCCCCCGCCCCGTTCCAGGACAGGGTGATGCTCCCCAGATTTTCACAGTTGGACCCGGCGGAAACAATGTAGGTGTCCCCCACCACAATGGGTTCCGGCAGGGTGGTGTGGGTATGTCCCGATACGATCAGGTCGATCTCCGGCACCGCCCGAGCCAGCTCCTCATCCTCCGAGGCGGAGGTCTGGCTGGTGCCGCTGTGGGACAGGCAGATGATAAACTCCGCCCCCTGCTCCTCCAGCCGGCTCACACAGCGCTGGGCCGCCTGGGCCGGGTCCTCCAGCACAAAGCTGGAGGTGGGCGCGCTGGCGTGGGCGTCCTGACCCATCAGCCCAAAAATGCCGTAGGTCACGCCCCCCCGCTCCAGAAGCAGGTACTCCTGCACCCCATATGCGGCCATGGCGCGCTGGAGGTCCAGGCGGTTCGGGTCGTCCTCCGCCGGGCGGTAGTTAGCCATGACCAGGGCTGGCAGGGCGCCGCCCCCTCTCCCCGCGGCGGTGAGCATCTCGCCGAAGCCCAGAGAGCCGTTATCAAACTCGTGGTTGCCCGCGGTCACCGCGTCATAGCCCATGGCTCCCAGGGTAACCAACTCCGGGGCGCGGGTGGTAGACAGGGTCTGGACCAGGGAGCCGGAGGAGAAGTCCCCGGCGTCTACCGTCAGGGCGTCCGGATGCCCTGTCCGCTCCTCCGCCAGGGCGGCGGCCAGGCGGGCAAAGCCGCCCCGCTCCTCCCCGCCCTCCTGGACCCTTGGAAAAAAGCAGGAGTGGAGATCATGGGTAAAGAGCACCGTGGCTTCCCCGGCCGATTGTCCTTCCGCCGCCCAAATATTCAGCGGCAGCAGGCCCAACAAAAGCACAGCTGTCAGCAGAATCCTGAAAAAATGGCCTCCGTGTCTCATGCCGCCCCTCCTTGCTCCGACGGTTCTTTGATTCCAGGGTTTATTTTGCCACAAATCCTGCAAATACGCAAGAGGCGATTGCCGGACGAGCCAAAATACTTTCAAAGAACCGGCACGGGAGGCGGTTTTCTCCGCCCCCCGCGTCCAAAATTCATAGCTCCTTGCGGATTTGCCGCAGGGCGTTTTTCTCCAGGCGTGACACCTGGGCCTGGGAGATGCCAATCTCCTCCGACACCTCCATCTGGGTCTTGCTCTGGTAGAAGCGCATGGCCAGAATCTTCTGCTCCCGCTCCGTCAGGTGGGAGACTGCCTCTTTCAGGGCGATATGTTCCAGCCACATCTCGTCGGTGTTCTTGCTGTCCTTCACCTGGTCCATGACGCACACCGTGTCCCCGCTGTCGGAGTAGATGGGCTCATACAGGGACACCGGGTCCAAGATGGCGTCCAGGGCGAACACCACATCCTCCCGCTTGATGCCCAGAATCTGGGCGATCTCCTCCACCGTGGGCTCCTTCTGATGCTTGGCCATATAGGCCTCCTTGGCCTGAAGCACCTTATAGGCGGTATCCCGCATGGCCCGGGACACCCGGATGGTGCTGTTGTCCCGCAGGTAGCGGCGGATCTCTCCCACGATCATGGGGACCCCATAGGTGGAGAAGCGCACATCTAAATCGGTGTTGAAGTTGTCAATGGCCTTGATAAGGCCGATGCACCCCACCTGAAACAGGTCGTCCACGTTCTCTCCCCGGTTGGAAAACTTGTGGATTACCGACAGCACCAGGCGCAGATTGCCCTGGATCAGCTCCTCCCGGGCCTGCTTGTCCCCCGCCTTTGAGCGGCGGAGCAGCTCCTGGGTCTCCTCATTTTTCAGCACTTTCAGCTTCGCGGTGTTCACGCCGCACAGCTCCACCTTGTTCTGCATGACAAAAACCTCCCGCCCAGGTGATACCGATAGTTCCAGTATCTCCTGAGCGGGTGGTTTCATACTGTTCCAGAGCCTGCAATATTTTTTAACGTCAGACGGACTTCGATTGCTTTTTCGTGGCGGCTGCAAGAACGGCGCTTTTCCGGCCTTCCGGGCGCCCCGCCAGCCGGCGTATGTTTTACCCTGTCAAAGCAGCTCGTTTTCCCCTCTTTCTGATCAGACGTGAATACCATAGAGCAGGATGAACAGCAGCGCAAAGGCCATCCCCAGGCCGGTAAGGATCAGCCCGAACGCCAAAGACTGCACAAAGCCCCCGCCCCGGCGGGGGGCGTCCTCATAGTGGGCAAAGTGCTCGTCGTCTGCCGCCTGTTCCACCGAGGGCTGTGGGGCGTAGCGGCCGCCGGTCAGTTTCCGGACCGCCCGCTCCCAGCACTCCACTCCACCCTGGTGAATCCGTCCGATCCACCGGGGCAGGGCCTGGAACAGCAGCCGGGGCAGCAGCCGGTCCACCAGAGTGGCCAGCACCACCGCCGTCTTGGCCAGCAGGTCCAGAAGCGGGCGGTACAGCCCGTACTCCAGACTCAGCCCCGGCGGGATGGGGTCGAAATAGCGTTTTTTCCGCACCAGCAGCAGCCGCACCACCAGCACATAGACGGCGGCGCCGATGGCCAGGGAGATCCCCGCCCCCTCCAGATTCACCGGGGAGAAGTAGTCCACCGGGTGGTCCGGGGCGTGGCCGTGGAGAAAGCCGCGGGTCATGGCGGCCACCGCGTCCATGGTCACGTTGGGCTCCGAACCCAGGCGGACCATGACCAGCAGATAGCAGGCGATGGCCCCCAGGGAGGCGGGGGCGATGTAGTGCTCCCCCCTCCGCCGCCACTTTTTGTCCAGCACCTCCTGGGGCAGCGGGTTCTTCTCCACGAACAGACAGACAAACAGCTTGAGCATATAGGCCAGAGTCAGCCCGCCGCTGAACAGGAACAGCCCCTCCAGGGCGGAGAACAGCAGATCGTACTCCCCCGCCAGGGGTATGTACTCCACAATGCTCTCGTGGAGGAGGGTCTTGCTCACATAGCCGTTGAGGGCGGGCACCCCCGCCAGGCTGAGCATGGGCAGTCCCATGAGCAGGGCCAGCATGGGCTTTCCCCGGCCAAAGCCCCGGATCTCATTGAGATCGAAGGAGTGGGTGGACAGGTGGATGATCCCCGCCAGGGGAAAGAGCACCATTTTAATGAGGGAGTGGTTCAGAATGTGCAGGATGGTGCCGTCCACCGCCAGGGCGTTGTGCTCCCCCAGCAGGCACATCATGGCCGTCCCCACCAGAATAAAGCCGATTTGGGAGATGGAGGAGCAGGCCAGGGTGCGCTTCAGGTCGATGGAGCACACCGCCAGCACCGCCCCCAGCACCATGGTCACCGCCCC
>CASFKT010000107.1 GCA_949295195.1 uncultured bacterium
CTGCCGGGAAAGGGCGCCTACTCGGGGGAGAACAAGCTGGTGCTCATGTGCGCCTTCAAGCAGAAGGAAATTGTGAATCTGAAGGAGATCATCTTTGAGATCGACCCCAAGGCCTTCATCATCGTGTGCGACGCCCACGAGGTGACGGGCAACGGCTTCAAGACCTATCAGAAGAACGACATCTGATCCCCTCCCTGAAAGGAGTGCGGGGACGGAACCGGACGGAGGAAGGAGGACCCTGGGATGAAACGATGGCTCTGCGGCGCGCTGGCAGCCCTGATGGCGCTGACCACCGGGTGCTCCGCCATCCTGAATCGGGACTACACCAGCGTGACCCCCCACAGCGCCACGCCGCAGGCCGACGGGGAGAGCAACACCATCCGGGTGGGGAGCTATCAGGAGCTGGTGAACGCCCTGATCTACCTCATCGGCCGGGGAACCGAGGGGGGAGCCATCCGCTTTGACGGCGGGGACAGCGACGAGACGGCGATCCAGCAGATGCTGGACGAGGCCTGTCTGGAGGTGGTCCAGGAGGACCCCCTGGGGGCCTATGCGGTGGAGTACATCAAGTACAGCGTCACCCCCATCGTGGGCAGCTATGAGGCGAATGTACAGATCACCTACCGCCGCACCCGGGAGCAGGTGGCCGCCATTGTGGACGCCACCGGCACCGCCGCCATCCGCAGCGAGCTCAGCGAGGCCCTCTCGGAGTTCTCCAGCGAGGTGGTGCTGCGCATCAGCTACTTTGAGGAGGACAGCGAGTACATCCGGCAGCTGATGCGGGAGGCCTATCTGTCCAATCCGGCCTCCGCCCTGGATTTCCCGGACGCCCAGATCACCATGTACCCGGAGACGGGACAGCGGCGGATCGTGGAGGTGCTGCTCACCTACCACCAGTCCCGCCAGACCCTGGAGAGCCGGCGCAACTCCCTTCAGCGGGAGGCGGACCGCCTGCTGACCCAGGCGGGCGTCCAGGGAGAGGATGTGCTCTCCCAGCTGGTCCGGCTGGTGCGCCAGACCTGCTCCTATCAGGAGGGGGGCGGCTCCACCGCCTACGACGCGCTGCTGGAGGGGACGGCCGACAGCCAGGGGATGGCCCTGGCCCTGGCCCTGCTGTGCCAGAGGAGCCAGCCCGTCCTCTCCTGCACGGTGGTGGACGGCCAGCTGAACGGGGTTTCCCACCTGTGGAATGTGGTCCAGACCGCCGGCGGCTACCGGCACGTGGACCTGACCCAGCCGGGGGAGCACGTATTCCGCACCGACCAGGAGATGGCCGCAGCGGGCTACACCTGGGACAGCGAGCGGGTGCCGGTGTGCGCGGCGGAAGAGGAGACATGACAATAAGGCCGGGGCGCCGTCTTCGAGAGGCGGCGCCCCGGCTGTTTGCTGGTGGAGAGCGTTTCGGAATTGATTTCGAGAGGGAGAACCGGGAAGCGTTTTCTCTGAGAGAGTGGAGTCCCCTATGTCTGGGTAGTTTCGGTAAAGAGGCCGGTTTGGGAGTCAAACCGCCAAGGGAAAATTGGGCGGGAGTGGTTCAGCAGGCCGGTATAGCGGTCTGCCTCCGCCCGGACAGTTTCCGGTTTCGCTGTCTCAGATAGGAAATGAAGGGCCAGCTCAAACCAGACCTTGCGGTATTCGGGATAAGCCAGCTGGAGCCGGTGCTTCCGCACATGGTTATGGGAGAAATCATGGGCCAGGCGGCATAATTTCTGTTCTATGGCCTCCTCCCACACTGGGGTGCGCATGGTCACATAGAGCGCCCCCCGGTCGCCCATATAGATCTCATAAAAGCCTTCCAACTGGGAGAAGCCCCGAGAGACATCATATGGGCGGCTGGTCAGGGCGTGCTCCACCCACTCCTCCCGGACGGGAAATGCTTTGACGCTGCGGCAGAGCCGGCGGATCGTCTGGGCAAAGCGGTTCCATTGGCCGGTCTCCTCCAAAGTCATGCGGTGGCAGAATAATTCTGACTCGGTCATGCCGGTTTCTTACCCCACGCTGATGCCCATGCGCCGGGCCACCTCCAGCATGCCGTGGCCCTCGGGGACCAGACGGCTCTTGCCGGCGATGTCCTTGAGCTTGTTCTCGCCCACGTGGTTGTTTTTCATGGCCACGGTGATGCCGTAGTTGCCGTCCTCCACCATCTTGGCGGCGTAGGAGCCGAACTGGGTGGCCAGCACCCGGTCGTAGGGGGAGGGGCTGCCGCCCCGCTGCATGTGGCCGGGGACGCAGATGCGGGTCTCGATGCCGGTGAGCTCCTCGATCTCCTTGGCGATGCGGTTGGTGGCGGTGGTGTAGCCCTGCTCGGCCCGCTTGGCCATCCGCTCCTTCTTCTTCATGCGGGCCTCCTTCACGTCGAAGACCCCCTCGGCCACCGCCAGAATGGAGAAGCGCTTGCCCTGGGCGGCCCGCTTCTCAATGGCGGCGCACACGTTTTCGATGGAGTAGGGCAGCTCGGGGATGAGGATGATGTCCGCCCCGCCGGCGATGCCCGCGTAGAGGGTGAGCCAGCCGGCCTTGTTGCCCATGAGCTCCACCACCATGCAGCGGCTGTGGCTGCCGGCGGTGGTGTGCACCCGGTCAATGGCCTCGGTGGCAATCTCCATGGCGGAGTGGAAACCGAAGGTCACGTCGGTGCCGAAGATGTCGTTGTCGATGGTCTTGGGCAGGCCGATGATGTTCAGCCCCTCCTCGGAGAGCAGGTTGGCCGTCTTGTGGGTGCCGTTGCCCCCCAGGCACAGGAGGCAGTCCAGCTTCATCTCGGCGTAGTTCTTCTTCATGGCCTCCACCTTGTCGATGTGGTCCTCGCCCACCACCCGCATGAGCTTGAAGGGGGTGCGCTTGGTGCCCAGGATGGTGCCGCCCACCGTCAGGATGCCGGAGAACTCGCTGGGCTGCATCACCCGCCAGTCCCCGTTGATCAGGCCGGAGTAGCCGTTGGAGATGCCGATGATCTCCACATGGTCCTCGCCCAGGCGCTGATAGAGGGCCTTGGCCACCCCCCGCAGGGTGGCGTTCAGTCCCGGGCAGTCGCCCCCCGAGGTCAGGATACCCACACGTTTTTTCATACTGAATGCTGCCTCCTTTGTTTCAAATGATCGGTCCAGAAAAAAGTATGGACCTTTCCCGGGATTTGTCAAGAGAAAAGGGGAAAAATCCCCCTCTTTTTTTCCGGGGGCGGGCATACACTGGACAGAAGAGGGTGCGGCGAGAGAGGGGGGACGGGCCGTGTCGGAGCTGTGGCACATGGAGGGGGGCGGGACCCTCTCCCTGCGGGAGGAGGGGCCCCGGGTCCATTTGGAGGCGGCGCGGCCGGACGACGGCCGGGGGCTGTACAAGGCCTGGGTCCGGGGGCGGCAGGGGAGCCTTCTGCTGGGGACCCTTGTGCCGGAGGCGGGCGGGCTCCGGCTGAGGCGGACGGTGAGCCGCTCCAGCCTGGCACAGGCGGGGTGCTGGCCGGTGAGGGGGGGAAACTGCGTCCTCACCTACCCCTTTCCCGGGGCGGGGGGGCCGGGGAGCGCCTGGGCCCCGGAGCCCCTCCCGGAGCGGCTGTGCCGGGACCCCCTGGTGAAGGAGAGCCTGCGGGGCCGCTCCGGCTTCTGTGGGCGGAGGGACGGGGCGCTGTGCCTGCTGTCCGCGCCCTTCCGGCCGGACCGGCCCTTTCCCATCCCGGTTCTGTTCTGTCTGGCCAAGGTGGAGAGCCGGGGCGGGCGGCCCTGGCTGGTGTGGGCCTTCGATCTGGAGGGGACGCCCCTCCTGCCCCGCATAGAACCGCCGGAGGGGGGACATACTGAGGGGGCAGACTGAAAAAGCCTGATTGACGCCACAAGGAGGAGATACCATGCCGATTTTGACCACCAAGGAGCTGCAGGCCCTGTCCGACCAGCTGGATTTTGAAAAGGTGCTCCACTGCAAGTACCTGTCCGCCGTCCAGGAGTGCCAGGACGACGGGCTGAAGGGAAAGCTCCAGAACATGGCGGACCAGCACCGCCAGAACTACACCACCCTGCTGGGCTATTTGAAATAAGGAGGGGAACGGGATGACCGACCAGGAGCGCATCACCGATTTTCTGTGCAGCGAGAAGAAGATGGCCGCCAACTATGACACCTTCGCCTCGGAGTGTGTCAGCATTCCCCTGCGGGACGAGTTCCTCCGCCTCTTCAACCAGAGCCACCACAGCCAGACCGAGCTCTTTCAGCTAGCCCAGGAGCGGGGCTGGTACAGCCCCGAGCAGGCACAGAGCGACAAGATCGACCAGGCCTACACCAAGTATTCCAATCAGCAGCCCACCGCATAGGCATGCTGAGGCGGAGCCGGGACACAGCGGAGGCGCTGTGTCCTATTTTTATGGATGGGGCCGGCCAAGGTTTTTTGGAGAAAAATTATTTCCAGGCTACTCTTTTTCCCCCGGTGCAGGTATAATGGGAGCAGATGACAGACCAGGACCCGCCGGGGCAGGCGGAGAGCCGGGAGAAAGTAAGAGGAGTGAGGCGTGTGGAGCGAAACAGTCTGGTCTATCAGACCTATGTGAAGATTTTGGAGCGGGAGCTGGTCCCGGCTATGGGGTGTACCGAGCCCATTGCCATTGCCTACTGCGCGGCGGTGGCCCGGTCGGTGCTGGGAGAGCTGCCCGACCGCATCCACGTGGAGGCCAGCGGGAATATCATCAAAAATGTGAAGAGCGTGGTGGTGCCCAACACCGGCGGACGGCGGGGCATGGAGACTGCCGCGGCCATCGGTGTGCTGGGGGGCGACGAGTCGGCCAAGCTGGAGGTCATTGCTCACGTCTCCCAGGAGGCGAAAGACCGCCTGGAGCGCTACCTCCAGGAGACCAGGATCACGGTGGGGGCGGCCCAGACCGACCACGTGCTGGACATCGAGGTGACGGTGTCCAAGGGGGACTCCCGGGCTGTGGTCCGGGCGGTCAACGAGCACACCAATCTGGTATACATCGAAAAGGACAGTCAGGTCCTGGAGGAGAGGCCCATTGAGAAGCAGGAGGACCCGGACGCGCCGGACTACACCCTTTTGAATGTGGCGGACATCTGTGAGTTTGCCCGGACCTGCGATTTGAGCGATGTGTCCCCCATCCTGGACCGGCAGATCGCCTGCAACACGGCGGTGGCGGAGGAGGGCCTGCGGGGGGACTACGGCGCCAATGTGGGCAGCACCCTCCTGAAGGCCTACGGAACGGACATCAAGATCCGGGCCAAGGCCAGGGCGGCCGCCGGCTCCGACGCCCGGATGAGCGGCTGTGAGCTGCCGGTGGTCATCAACTCGGGGAGCGGCAACCAGGGGCTGACCGTCTCCCTGCCGGTGATCGAGTACGCCCGGGAGCTGGGCTCCTCTCAGGAGGAGCTGTACCGGGCCCTGACCCTCTCCAACCTGATCACCCTCCACGCCAAGGAGGGCATCGGCCGCCTGTCCGCCTACTGCGGGGCGGTGAGCGCCGGAGCGGGGGCCGGGGCGGGCATCGCCAGCCTCCACGGCGGGGACTATGACGAGATCGCCCACACCATCGTCAACGCCCTGGCCATCACCTCGGGGATCGTGTGCGACGGAGCCAAGGCCTCCTGCGCCGCCAAGATTGCCGCGGCGGTGGACGCGGGCATCCTGGGCTTTGAGATGTACCGCAACGGGCAGCAGTTCTACGGCGGCGACGGCCTGGTGCTCAAGGGGGTGGAGAACACCATCCGGAACATCAGCCGCCTGGGCCGGGTGGGGATGCGCGAGACCGACCGGGAGATCATCCGGATGATGGTAGGGGAGGATGAGCGGAGATGAGTGTGGAGGTACAGAGAGAGACACAGGCGGTCTATCCGGAGATCCAGGCCATTCGGCAGCCATTCGGCACCAGCTCCACCGCTGCCCGGAGCTGGGGCACCGGGAGGTGGAGACCACCCGGCTCATCCGGACCTGCCTGGAGGAATACGGGGTAGAGGTGCTGGACTACGGCTTTCCCACCGGGCTGGCGGCCCGGATTCGGGGCGGACACCCCGGGAAGCTGCTGGCCCTGCGGGAGGACATCGACGCCCTGCCCATTTTGGAGAATACCGGACTGCCCTTCGCCTCCCAGACGCCGGGGATATGCCACGCCTGCGGCCACGACGTCCATACCGCCGCCCTGCTGGGCTGCGCCAAGCTGCTGGCCCGTCACCGGGAGGAGCTGTGGGGGGATGTGCTGCTGATCTTTCAGTGCGGGGAGGAGACCTTTGACGGGGCGGCCGCCATGCTGAGCCAGGGCCTGTTCCGGGATGGGACGCCCCACGCGGTGGTGGGCTTCCACTGCGCCCCCGACCTGCCCCTGGGGACCATCTCCATCCGGGAAGGGATTGCCAACGCCAGCTGCGACAGCATCCGCCTGGAGGTGACGGGGAAGGGGGGCCACGGCGCCCACCCGGAGCTGTGCGTGGACCCGGTGGTTCTCAGCGCCGGACTGCTGATGCAGCTCCAGACCCTGGTCAGCCGGAACAACAACCCCGCCGACCCGGTGGTGCTCACCTTTGGAGAGATCCACGGCGGCACCGCCCCCAATATCATCCCCAACACCGTCACCCTCCGGGGGACCCTGCGCACCCTGGACAACGGGGTGCGGCAGCGGCACCTGGAGGCCATCGCCCGGATCGGGGAGGACTTCTGCCGCACCTTCGGCGGGAGCTGCACGGCGGCGGTGGAGCTGGGGGTCCCCCCGCTGGTCAACGACCCGGAGAACTGCCGGCTGCTGCACCGGGCGGCCGACCGGGTGCTGGGGCCGGACTGCGTGGAGACGGGCCGGGCCCCGTCCATGGGGTCGGACGACTTCTCCTGCCTGCTGGAGGAGTGTGGAAACCGGGGGGTGCAGTTCCAGCTGGGCACCGCCCAGGAGGGGCTCCCCCAGAGCGGTCTGGGGCTCCATGTGGCGGAAAACATCTTCCCCGACGAGGCGCTGCTCCCGGGGATCGCCCTTTTGACCCAGTTTGCCCTGGACTATCTGTCGCCAAGCCGGTGAGGACCGGCGGACCGGGGCTTGCAAGGGACTGGAAAATCCGATATAACAAACAAGCGTGAAAAAAATCCCCGCAGAAAAGAGAAACTGCTGTGAAATTAGGAATCGGCGTTCAAACGCCGGATTTCATATCTCCATACTTCTCCATAAACGCCGCTAAAGCCTGATACAGCGTGGTTTTACGCAAAACCAACCAAATTATAAGTTCATGTTTCTCTATGCAATCCCACGCGGAAATGGCGTAAAAATGGCGTAGAGAAACCGGCTAATTTGCAGATGGAGAAGAGCACTACTACGTTGAGAAGAAACAAAGATGAGCACGGCCTATACAAACGGGTCGTGCTCATCTTTTTCATACAGTCAAACGGTCCTGCGCTTACTTGGCATCGTTATTGATGGGATTCGGACGGAAATCTTCCTGAACGCCCTCGTTCAGATCGAAACACATGGTTTTCGCATCTGCGACCCAGAAACCGCGAACGCGGTACCGCTTGCCCGGAACCCAATCCTCGCCCGTGGCATCGCGGAGCGGTTCCAGCAAGTTCTTGCTGGAAATCGTCACAACACCCTTCTGTTCACCCCGCGGCTTGGAGAACTTAAACCCCTTCGGCTCGTTGCTCTTGCACATACGGATTGCGAAAACCTTCGCCTTGGCATCCAGCAGGCACAGCACATAGGCGGGATACCCCAGATCCTCAAGCACCTTCTTGGTGAAAGTGACGCCGTTCTGGTTGATGTACATATCCGGGTAAGCGTTGATGTTGGAGTCAATCGTTTCAAAATTCAGAGAAGAAAAATCAAAATTCATTTTAAAAATCCTTTCATTTCGTACTATCTTGTGTGTCATCGACAATTTTCATAAATTCCTGCCGTTCAGCAGGAGACCACCGGGAATCCAGAATCAGATACCCTTTGAACAGCCCATCCTTAACGCGGTGAGCGACAAAACGGTTGCTCAGAAAGCGCAGTTTTGCCTTATGGGGCGAAATGTGCCGCTCGGATAACAGCTTTTGTACTTTCAGCCAATCCTCTTTTTTGATAATTGCCGTATGGTGATTTTCCTTGAAATACATATTCAGGTCTGTATTCTTCACTGACTTGTGAGTGCGGAAATCCTTGGTATAGGTTTTCTGCATCAAGGCATCGCCACAGTATTTTTCATTTCTGAGGATGCTGCGGACTGTTCCGGCAGACCAGCTATCGTTGCCCATAGGAGATTTGATCCCCTGTTCGGTCAGTGCAACCGCAATCTCTGACGGCGTTGCCCCTTCCAAACAGCTCTCGTAAATGTACTCAACAATCCGTGCCTCGGTCGGTTCAATGACCAACCGGCCAAAGTGATCGCGGTAGAAACCCAGCTCGGTTCAATGACCAACCGGCCAAAGTGATCGCGGTAGAAACCCAGCGTATTCTGTACAGAAAATTTGTAAATCCCCTCAGCCATACGCCAGCGAATCCCCGCTTTGATGGCCTCGCTTTTCTGCTGGGACTCCATTTCGGCAAGTGCGGACAGAAGGACGATCAGCAGATTGTTTTTCCCGTCGCCTGTGTAGGTGATGTGCTCCGTCTCAAATTCCACCGAAACAGGAGGATTCAGCGCCGATAGAGTATTCAGGTTGTCCAGTATATCCACAATATTCCGGCCAAAACGGCTAATGCTCTTGGTAAGGATCAGATCAATTTTCCCGTCCACCGCATCGGCGATCATTTTTTGAAAGCCAAGACGCTTTTTGACGGTCGTGGCACTGATGCCCTCATCCTGATAGATTTCTACCAGTTCCCAGTCGGGATTACCTTCAATCCGCTGGGTAAAATGGCGGACCTGCATATCAAAACTGCCAACCTGTTCTTCTTCCTGTGTACTGACGCGGCAATACGCCGCAACACGCAGTTTAGGGCGCTCTTGCTGCACTTCTTGCAACTTCTTGGGCGGAATCACAATAACGCCGTTGCTGCGCTGATTTTCCGCAATCTCGTCCTGCATGAGCTTTCGCCGCTGTTCCCGGCGTTCGGCACAGCTGATGGACTGACGGGCCGATTCTATCTTCTTGGGGTCAAGCGGCTTCGCCATATCCTGCCTCCATCAAATTTACAGCCTTTTTCTTGTGCTGCATGGGTATGCCACCTCCTTTGCGCAAATTTGTCTTTTCACCTGTATCGCCTCCCTGCGCGTTTATTTATGACAAGCCCTGCGGGACGAGTCCCCACAGGGTAGTCACCATAAGAAAAGGCAGCAGATTTCTCTGCTGCCCCATCAGAAAACATGAGATGCGGTTATTCACTTGTTATAGGGCTTCAACTGTCTCCAAAAACTGCCCCATACTCACCGCTCCATGCGGCAGATTTTCCTCGTCCCGGAACACCATGTAATAGCGGTACTGGTTCCCCGCAGCATTCCGCCAAGCCGCACCTAACTCGATTTTCTCCTGACTGTCGTCGTTTTTTAGGTGTTCGCCCTTGGTTTCTGCGAGGATGATCTTACCGCCCTTGGTCATAATCATAATGTCTGGGTAGTGGTTGAAGTAGCCGTTGATGGCAAAGCCATGTTGGGCAATATTCCGGTGCCACTATAGCACATTGGGAATGGCCGCCAAATGCATTTCACTCGTCCCTCATACCGGGGCAGCAGTGACATGAGAGCTTCCAGATTATCTCCGTGGATAATCATGTTCTCGCTGCCGTTGCACCCCAGGGCGGCTTCTCTTGCGCCTTCGGCGCAATTCACCTTCTCCTCGGCGTGCTGGCCGCTCTCGTCAAAACTATACTGCCGGTCAAGCACCCGGAACGGCACTTCCTGATGGTGGTTGATGACCTTTTCTTTTCCAATCCACTCCAATGTTGGCATGGGTCGTTCCTCCCTATCGCTGCAATCGTAAAAGACCTGTCCCGTATGGGAAGGTCTGTACTTTGTTTGTCAAATCGAACCCGCTCTGTGTCACAGGTGCCTTGTTTTCGAGTCCGGGCCGCTATCAAGCAACCAGTGTTTTCAGCACATCCATGATCTGGCTGTACTCAATGTGGGCGGCATAGGCAAACTGCTTGCGGTATTTCTCCCACATAGCCTTGAGTTCCCGGCTACTCTCAATGTTGTGCAGAATGACGGGCACATCCGCAATCTGACGAGCTGTGCCGCGATGGGTTGCGGTGGCGCTTAACGCTTCGGCGAACACAGCCTTGTCAAATTTCTGCGTGGTTGCCAGAATATACGCATCATAAAAATCTCTCGGTCGGGTATTAAACACGCCCCTCCGCAGGATGGTCTCCACCTTTTCCGCCATGACGGTTTCGATGTTGTACGCCCACAGTTCATAGGATTTTTCGTCATCGAAAATTTCTGAAAACTGATACTGCACCGCATGAGGCGTAATAGCGTCCCCGGTGGACACATCAATGCTCAGCGGGGTAATCAGCGTATCAAAATGGGCGTTCAGCATCACACGGTAGCCGCCGTAAATGTCATCCTCCCGGATAGGCGAGATTTTCCCCACTTCAAAGGTCACGCCGTCATCAAAAGGGCACGGCGGCTACCTGTTCCAATGCGCTGCGGATGGCTTCCGGGGTCAGAGGCAGGTTTTTCAGCGTGGTGTCCAAATCCATCGTCGCCCGATTCGCCCGATTGTCCAGCCCCACGATGGCCGCCACCAGCATCCCGCCTTTCAACACAAACTTGTCCTTGTACTCCGATGCCGCAAGCCGGACAAGCAGGCGCTCGAACATATAGTTCTGCAAAATGACCTGTGCCGGGATATTTTTCTGCTTGGCGATGTTGCGGATTTTTGCTTTCAGGCTCATGGCATTGCTCACAGTAGTACCTCCAAATATTGGCGCAGTACTCCCGACACCCGCATCTGACGGGCATACTCATCCAGCCGGTTCAAGTCCTTCTTCGGGCTGGCGGCGTACTGTTTCAGCGCCGATAAAAATGTCTCCGTTCCGATCTTGTTGCGGCTGCGGATCACATCGCAGATGGTGCGCTCCAAATCGTAGCAGGGAACAGGATTCCCAGCGGGCGTTTGCAGTATCGTTTTGCCCAGCTCGAACAGTTCAGGCTTGATATAGTACACCTTGCACTCCGCCTTGATGGCCGCAGACGGGATGCAGCCAGAGGGCGCAGTTACGGTGTGCTCAAAGGGTGTCCGGTCGGAAATTCCATGATTTCGACCGGCGGCTGATGGACAGTAATTCGTCCTGCATATCCTCCGGGAGAACATATTGCCCCTTGACGATGCGGTGAATCTTTTCCGCCTTGCACAGCTTGTAGAGCATCGCTTTGGAAATGCCGTACTGCGCCGCCGTTTTCGTTTCGATGATGCCGCCATTTTCTTTTGCAATCGCGGCGAGTTCCGCCATATAGTCCATCCGCTCACCTCGCAATAACAACCTAATAATAGTATACTCAAAATCACGATGATAGTCAACAGATGCATTGGCTGCATTATAATAAAATTGGAGTTGATATTATGATATAAGTCAACTCTTGCTATGAAACAACTGGGGTTTGGGTACCCCCAACAAGAGCAAATGGGCAGACTGGCTGACAGGGCAAGGTGCCGATCCACCTGAAAATGACACTCACGGCCAAGGAAGCCGCTGAGTACAGCAATATCGGAATCAATAAAATCGACAGTATGCTGCGTTCGCCAAACTGCCCGTTCGTGCTTTTTGTGGGCAGCAAAAAATTGGTGAAGCGCAAGGAGTTTGAACAGTACATCAGTCAGGCGCTTGTGATCTGACATTGCATTTGAAAAATTCGCGGAGAAGCCTTGAGGAAAAGAGCACCGTGCGCTATACTATATAGTGTAGTAGTGTGCTCTTTTCTTCTCTGCGGGAAAGGAGCTCGTCCATGGGAAAGAATCTCAAGGGAAAAGACTGCGGTAAGGGTATCTACCAAAGAAAGGACGGATTGTATAGCGCACGATTTGTTGATAGAGCCGGGAAGCGGCATGAGAAGTATTTCCAGACGCTGCCCGAGGCGCGAAACTGGATTGAGGACGCAAAGTACGCCGATAAGCATGACGATGTGTTTGTCGCTACCGATACGACAGTGGATGAATGGTTTGAATTCTGGATTGAAAATATTGTCGGGGATCTGGCTCCTAACACGCTCAGAAATTACCGGGAACGCTATGTCCGCAATATTCAGCCGGTCATCGGGAAGATGCTGATTGCCAATGTAAAACCGATGCACTGCAAAAAGGTGTTTATCCAGATGGATGCTGATTACGCAGGTTCCACCATTCGTCAGGCATACATCACGATGGGGACAATGTTTAAGGCTGCGAAGATGAACGACCTGATTGCAAAGCACCCCATGGATGGCGTTCGGTTTACAAAGCCTGTTCGCGCTGTGGATGATATTCACTATCTGACGCGGGAGGAACAGCGCCTATTTCTTGAAACAGCACGGCGCTCCCACAATTACAACCAGTATGCGCTCATCCTTGAGACCGGATTGCGCACCGGAGAAATGATTGGCTTAACATGGGACGCAATCGACTTTGAGCGCCGGACGCTTACGGTAAACAAGACCTTGGAGTTTCGCCACGCACAGAAAGTTTGGCGAGCCGGTCCTCCCAAAACTCAGCAGAGCTATCGCACTATCCCTTTGACGGATAAAGCGTATGACATTCTGAAAGAGGTATGGGATAGCTGGAGCGGCAGAAAAGAATCCCCGCTGCTGTCGCAAACGCTGGAATATATGGACAGGCGCACCGGCGTTACTTCCCGGCTTGTAATGCGTGATCTGTTCTTTATCAACTGGCGCACAGGGGAACCGGCGAAAAACAGTTCCTATGATACCCACCTCTATAAGCTTTGCGATGAAGCGGGGCTCAATCGCTTTTGTA